>JBLIRP010000070.1:0-19575 GCA_049472355.1 bacterium
GTTATCGGGTTACTCACCATTGCATTATTGGTGGTTGTGGTGCCGTACGCCAACGCGGTCATTCTCCCCACTGCTCCAGTTTCCCCGACCGCGCCGACGGCCCTGATGCTGGCCCCAACCCCCACCACCTTTGCCCCCGGCATCGGAGGTCTCGGATTCTGGCCGACCGCCCTGATGCTGCCGACAGTCGCTCCTACAGTGCCGACAATCGGTGCGGCATTTCCGGCCCTCATGACCGCTCCTATTCCGACCACCGCCCCGACCTTCGGGGGAGGTTTTGGCATAACACCCCTCATGCTCGCACCAACCACCCCGTTTGGCGGGACGACATTCTGGCCGACCTTTCCGACAGCACCGACCCCGACACCCACGACCTTTCCCGCTCTCATGACCACTCTTCCGACATTCGCGCCCACTCCCAGCCCGAGCTTCGCAATAAGCCCGCTCATGTTTACGCCGACAACATTCTTTGGCGGCGGCGGTGGGATTTCATTCTGGCCGACGGCGATCATGCTCCCGACAACAGCGCCCGTTCCGACGACCGGCGCACTGTTCCCGGCTGCCATGCTCCCGGTTATTTAATGGAGCTGTAAAGAATAAAAGGGCCTTCCGGTAGTGGGGGAGGCCTTTGAAACGCCACAGGGCCCGCGGTGTACGATGCATCGCGGGCCTTTGTTTTAGGCAAACCTCTGGTGGGGTGTGCAGAAGATGCTCAGAGGAGGTTTATATGAAGTATCCAATGAATTATCTGTTTTTATAAACGTTCATTCCTGGCTGTGATCGAACGATCATGGGGGTGAGCTCGAATCCCCCGGGGGACGATTCCCCGATGGCTCCTTCCGTTGAGGAAGTGGTCCCTGTGTGTGCAGGGTGAGCTGCGTAAAGGGGATGGTCCACCCATGGGTCCCGCTTGCCTCCACACAGATCCGTTGGATCGCCCTCTCCAGGAGCAGGTAATCCTGTGCAACCTCTCCTGAGAAATCGGCCAGGATCTGAAGATCCAGGGAGGAGGGCCCTGCCTCCTTGAACTCCACCGTGAGACCGAGAAGCGCTGCTCCATACCCCTCCCCGCGAAGCTCCTCCCTGACAGTCTTTTCCAGGATCTCCGGCACTGCGCAGGTGCTTATGGCCTGATGCCGGTAGTCGATACCGAAGGTTACATTGAGCCGAAAATTGGCGGAGATGTTGTTCGGGTTCTGCCTCAAGAACTCCATGGTGGGATAAACCTTGTGACTGCCCCCCAGGAGGATGATCTCCACCATTTCAGGTGTCTGGTTGAGTACCCTTCCGTGTGTTCCGTCTGCCAGGATCACCCAGTCATTCTCCTTGCAGGGGAACCATGGCTCGTCGTGATGGTACGGACGCGAGTGCAGGCCGGTGAGGTCCCGCAGGGGGAGTCTGATCATCCCACCCTTCAACAGGGGATTGACCAACGGGCTGAGAAAGTTTAATGACTGGACCCTCCAGGGAATGCCGTTGATGACGATTCGTTCGTTTTCCTTCACCGGGCCGAGGTTTAACAGGAGCTTCATCTGCTCCCAGAAAGGAGGCAGCGCCTGCCGGGCTGCGAAGGCAAGCCCGAAGAGAAAGATAAGGGCAAGCCCGAGGAGCACCCAGTCCCCGGAAATATAGAGGACGAGCAGCAGGGCGGCGGTGGCGGCCAAAAAGGAAAAGATATGATAGAGCAACGCAATGATACGGGAATAGAGGGACTGCAGTCGTGATTTTTTCGAACAGATAAGACTGCACAGGAGGTTATAGAGATAGTGGAAGAGGAGCCAAACGAATGCGAAGGCAACAAGGGAAAGGAGGAGGTTCCTCCCGCGGCTCTTGAAGAACCTCCTGAGGAGATTCTGTACGGATTTCAGGAATGAGGTATGTTTCCTCATCCGTTCCGATAATTGATATTGAGCCACTGCCAACTGATTGGATAGGTTTTGCTCCTTTGCGATCCAGTTCTCCCTAAGACGCTCAAGGTTTTCCCGTACATCCTGATCGCGAATCTCGTCCAAAAGCCGTTGTATATTACCGATCCCTTTTTGAATAACGGGGAGGCGCTCTTTGAGAAAGTCGATATCGCTGCGAAGTTGTTCAATCTCGCGGGGGTGAGCGGTTACCTTCCGTATCTCCTGGATGATCGGGCCGAAAAGCTCCTGTAATTCCTTCTGCCAGTCGAAGCCATCCTGAGGTCTTGCGGCAAATCGTTCAAGATCGACGCCGGTGGCGATGGTCTCGAGACTCTTCTCAAGGGTTTCCCTACGTTTGAGGAGTTCATTGATCTCGTTGACGAGTCTGATTTTTTGGTCCTCGGTCAGCGCCTCACCGAGCCGTTCCTCTTTTTTCTTGAGATCCGTTTCCAGTGCCTCCATGGATCGCACAATCACCTCAAGGGTGACCGTGGTGGCCATGGCATCATCGAGGGAATTGGGATCTTCCACGATAAACGGATCGTGAGGGGGTGGTTGCCCGCAGGCCGCGCCAAGGATGAAAAATATGGTGAGGAACGTGCAGATGAGCAGCGATACGCCGAAGGGGATTGCCCTTTGGGCCACGAAGACCTTTGTATCGCTCATGATCGTCGGTTGGGGCGGACGCCCCTGCCATGTAGTCATCATCGTCGCTCCTTTATGGACAAGGCAACAGCAGGGCAAAAAAGGGACGGATAAACGGTATTCAACGACGCGAAGTCCGTCAACTCCTCATGGCGATTGTTCAGGAACGTGGTGTTTCGATTTTCTTTACGAAGATGACCTTTGAATCCCCCGGGGAATAGAAATCCTTCAGGACCGCCTCCTTTTCATACCCGTGTGCCTCATAGAACGACCGAGCCGGATGATACTGCTCCCGTGAGGAGGTCTCGATATAGATGCGCCTGCCCCCGCTCTCCTCGATAAGGAATTCCGTTTTTTCAAGAAGTCTTGTTCCAAGCCCCACCCGCCGGAGGTTTTTTTTCACCGCAATCCAATAGAGATCAAATCCACCGATGGTCCCTGGAATGGGCCCATAGCAGGTATATCCGGCAACCTCGCCATGGATCTCGGCAAAGAGGAAATGATACCCGCTGCGCACCCCCTCCCGCACCCCTTGATCAGCCAGTTCAAGGGCGATGTCCACCTCCGCCGGGGAAAAGACACCCGCCGATTCGACGATCTCCCGTATCCGCTCCCTGTCCTCAGGAAGGATGGCCGTGCGGAGTGTAATCTTGTGCCCGTTGGTGAAGGTCTTTAGGGTATCCGTATGATCGTCCATGGTTACTGTGGTTCTCTCCATCTCATGACACCTGAAAAATGTGTTTATATCGACCCCTTCGTCGCTCATGATTGAACAGGGGTCGCGCGAATGATCCGGTCAACCACCTCGGTGTACCCAAGCCCTGCGCGCTCCGCTGCCGCCGTGAAACCGGCATCGGGTGCAATGCATGGATTGGTGTTGATCTCCAGCACCCAGGGGATGCCCGTCCGGTCCACCCTGAAATCCACCCTGGCATATCCGCGCAGGCCGAATATGTCCCAGCACCGTGTGGCAATGCGCCCAAGCTCTTTGAGCAATGGTGCATCTTCGGGAGGAAACTCGAAACTGCGGATGGTATGGCGGTACTCGAAGGAGTCCTTCTCCCACTTTGCCCGATAGTCCACAATGGCGTGCTTCCCCTCGGGATAGTCCACAAAACGGATCTCTGCCGCGGGCAGCACATCGGGACCATCCCCGTTTTCGAGAAGGGAGGTGTTGAATTCCCTTCCCTCGATGAAGACCTCGGCAAAACATTCCCCTCCGGTCTCCTCCAGGCGATGCCGGATCGTATCGCCCGATGCGCCGTCCTCCCCGCATCGGACGATCGAGCGCTCATTCAACCCCTTTGATGCATGCTCCCAGACGGACTTGATGATGTAGGTGCGGCCATCCGGAATGATCGCCGGCCCCGGGTACTCCTGGGTGATCCATTCCGGGGTTGCTATGCCCGATAGGGCGAGGACCCTCTTGGCAAGGAGTTTGTTCGAGCTCAAGAATATCGCCTCTGTCCGTGATCCGGTATAGGGGAGAGGCAGCACATCCAGGATCGCGGGCGCGGTGTGGATGAGTCGGCCCTGTCCGCTCACCGATTCCACCAGGTTGAAGGCCATTTCTGCCTTGACCTCGCGCAGCCCCCTGATCGATTCCTCGCAGTTGAGGGAAAAGGGGAACAAAACGGGGATATGCCCCAAGTCGGTGAGTGCATCAAAAACAGCGCCGCACTGCACCAGGGTATCCTGTTCGTCCGCGGATGCACCCTCGGGAACCTGATCGTGCACTATGACAATATTCATAGAGCCCTTTACTGGGTCGAGCCCATGGGGATATCCGGACCGCCCGCGCCCCCGGCATCCTCCGTGATCAGTGTGGGCGCCCGATCCACCCTTTTCAGGGCCGATTGCATGATCGAGTCGATCAACCATCGAAAGGTCATGCCCTTCTTCCGGCAGAGTATGGGCAGGTCCGAGTGCTCAGGATTCAGCCCTGCCAAAGGATTCACCTCCAGTACGTGGGGAATGCCCCGGACGTCCGCCCTCAAATCGACCCGTCCCGCGTCCCGGCACCCGAATCCCTGCCAGACAGCCAGGGCCATCTGCCCCGCCCGCACCGCCATGGGATCATCAACCATCCGGTACTCCACCACATCCTCGTAGTGCTCCTTATTGAAAAAGGAATACGAACCTTGTTCCGCATTCTCCCCGAATATGATCTCCATTATCCCGATGACCTTCCCCTCCTTGCCGGTGCCGATGATTCCCGCGGTAAACTCCCTTCCGGGCAGATAGGTTTCAACGAGCACCGGCTGACGATATCGAGCGAGGAGTTCGTTGCACGCGGCAGCCAACGCACGCCGGTCATGAACCTTCGATGAGGCGCTGATACCCTTACCGGTGCCCTCGGCCACCGGTTTTACAAACAGGGGAAACGGGAGCCCCACCCGTGCCGCATCCGCCTCTGATGCCACAATGGCGAAGGCAGGGGTGGGTATGTCAAGATCCCTGATAACCCGCTTGCACATCCCCTTATGAAGGGTCAGGGAAAGCACCAGGGGATCCGAAAAGGTATAGGGAATGTCATATGCATCCAAAAGGCAGGGAACCTGGGCTTCACGGCCGAATCCCCTTACCCCTTCGGCGATATTGAAGACCAGATCCCACCGCTCGCCCCGAACAAGACGCCCCATGAGATTCTTTACATGTCCGATACGCTCGGTCTCGAAGCCTTCTTGCCGCAGTGCGCTCTCAATGGCGTCGATGGTCTCCGGCTTGTCAAACTCCGCCGTTTCTTCCATGTCGTATCCCTCGGCGAGGTATTCCTCCCGAAGGTCATAGGTGATCCCGACAATCATTGCATTTCCTCACGCCGACCACAGGGCCGGGCACCGGGATTCGATCAGCGAATCGATGCCGCCGCCTTCCATGGCCGCCTTATTCTTCCGGCGAAGGTTCAGTAACGTGCCCGCCTTCGTTCTCGTCATCCATTTCTTCCGGGTCCTGATAGCGCCCGTCGCCAGGCTCTCCTTCAAGGGGAAGGTATCTGAACATATCCTCGTCCTCCGATTCCACGGCAGGGGGCACAAACTGATTCTCCTCCATCTCCTCCCCTTCCTCGTGCAGGAGATACCAATCCTTGTCCTCCTGCTCCTCCATCTCCTTCGTATCTGCATACCGATAACCCGATGCAGCAGCCCTTGCAACAACCATAGGTGATTCCGCTTCCAGGGAGCCGGCAAGGGCATGTGAGCTGATACACACAAATCCAAGAAAACAAATGATGCCGAGCATCAGGATTCTTCCTTTCATTTCATCCCCTCCTCTAATGGAAACATGCATAGATTCACCCGGCAACGGGGCCGGGACTCCATAACTGACCAATTTTGCTCAAAGAGCCTGCTGACAGCGTGTGCCGGCGGTTCCGTCGCGGTCCGGATAACGGTAGGTGCGCCCCTCATAGTTCCGCAACACAAGATAGTCCCCCTCTTTCCCAAGGACCGTCTCGGGGAAAAGGGGGATCTTCCCCCCGCCCCCCGGCGCATCGATGACGTAGGTGGGGACCCCATAGCCGCTGGTATGCCCGCGAAGCCCCATGATAATATCGAGCCCCTTCTCCACCGGAGTTCGAAAGTGGCCGGAGCCTGGGACCGGATCGCATTGATAGAGATAATACGGCCTCACCCGGATCCTGAGCAGGCCGTGAACCAGTCCCTTCATGGTCTCCACCGTGTCATTGATGCCCGAGAGCAGGACGGTCTGGCTTCCCAAAGGAATCCCGGCATCCGCCAGACGCACGCATGCCTGTCCCATTTCCGGGGTAATCTCATCGGGATGGATTATATGGAGACTCATCCACAGCGGGTGATACCGCTTCAATGTCCGCACCAGTGAAGAGGTTATGCGTTGCGGCAACACCACCGGGACCTTTGTGCCGATTCTGAGCATCTCAACGTGCGGGATCCTGCGCAAACGATCGAGCAGCCATGCCAATCGCTCATCAGGCAGGGTGAGGGGATCGCCGCCGGACAGCAGTACATCGCGAACCGAGGTATTCCGCTCGATATACGCGATGGCATCCCTCCAATGGGACAGATCGAAACGGGAACGGTCTCCGATGCCGATCATCCGGGAACGGGTGCAGTAGCGACAATACGTAGAGCACATGTTGGTTACCAGGAACAGCACCCGGTCCGGATAGCGATGGACAATGCCGGGAACCGGACTGTGGCTGTCCTCTTTGAGAGGGTCATCCTCCTCCCCCGGACTCCTTATGAACTCCGCGTTTACCGGAATAACACAGCGCCGTATCGGGTGAAGGGGATCACAGGGATCGAGCAGGCTCGCGTAATAAGGGGTTATCTTCAAGGGGAGAGAGCCCTGGTGACGGTCGATTCCCTCTCGTTCAGCATCGGAAAGGCGTATGATCCGTTCCAGGGATGCCATGCTGGTGATGGAATGTCGAAGCTGCCACCGCCAGTTGTTCCATTCGGAGGCGCTCACATCGGGGAAAAACCGCCTGCGGAAACGGGAGGCGCGGTCATTTGCATCGAATGAATCAAGGCTATTGACCAGCCTGATCGGAGGGGAGGATAATGTTGTGGTATAAGGCCCGCCTTCGTCAGAAGTGGGCCTTATACCCGGAGGTTCGACTTCTTCTTGCACACACAGGGATTCCATTTGCCGAGAGACACACTCATTTCTTTGCATCGTTATCGTTCCATTCCTTTTTCCAGTAGCTGTTATAGTAAAATAATACGGTCAGTTTTTTGAAAATCATTCCTCTTCGAGGACTTCATAGCTTTCCACCGTGATGATCTTATCCCCATACTCATCCTCCTCGATGACCCCGGTGACCCTGATATTCTGAAAGACCAGATCAAGCAGCTCCGCACCTTCAGGGGTATCCTCGATGATATACTCCTCTTCGTCCGGCGTGGAAATACTCACCGCGATCACATTATCATCCTCATCCCAATCCACCGCGGTGATGATGCCGGTAAGGGTCACCTTTTTTTTGCTCACCTTGCTTTTCATGATACGTCTCCCCGTTTCCCTTGTTAAACCCCATTAATACCCTCCCGTATATGGGATCAATAGTATAAGCAAGGCACATGCCATCACACAATCTATTGTTTTTATTGCTTTTTATCTACAAACCTCTTAAAATCGGAACTCCGATTTCTCATATATCCTTCGGCACGACGTCCAAAAAGGAATGGTAAGGAGTGAATGATGGCATCCTCTATCATAAGTCCTTATACGATGCGACATTTGCTTTATTCGTGCGACGGTCGAGGAAATGCAAAAATAGGAATTGACAATTCAGAAAATAGAGAAACAGGAACCGGGAGTTCCTATTGTATCGGCACCCCTATGCGGATGCATCCGATTTCACGGAGGACCTTTTGAACTCCTCTTTCCGGATGCCGTATTTGGATAAAAGCTTGTGGAGTTGGCGGGGGGTTATCCCCGCACTCTTTGCGGTGCAGTTGATTCTGCCTTCATTGAGGGCAAGGAGCTGTTTCAGGTAGCTCCGTTCGATGTTTTCAATGCCCCGCTGCCGGACCTCCGACAACCTGAGGGAGATATCCAGAGGGACCTGGGTCTGGGGGGTATCGAACACGAAAAGCTCGCTGGGAAAGCTTTCAGGGGTAAGGAAGGAAGAGGTTTCCAGGATATAGGCACGTTCGATAAGGTTTTCCAGCTCGCGGATATTTCCCGGCCAGGAATACGACACAAACGCCTCCATCACCTGGGGATGAAGATCGTTGATATTCTTCTGGTACAGCTTATTGAGGTTTCTCAAGAAGATCCCTACAAGCAGCGGCATATCCTCGATCCTCTCCCGCAGAGGGGGGATCTCAATGGGAAACACGTTGAGCCGGTAGAAGAGATCCTTGCGAAGGACCCCGTCAAGGCACATCTTCTGGAGATCCATGTTGGAGGCGGCGATGATCCTGACATCCGTCTCGATACTCTCCTCCCCGCCAACACGCTGGAATGTCCTGTCCTGGAGGACCTGAAGCAGCTTGATCTGTGTTGAGGCGGTAATGGTCCCGATCTCGTCCAGGAAGATCGTTCCCCCGTGGGCGATCTCGAATTTTCCCAGCTTCCTCTGAAAGGCGCCGGTAAAGGCCCCCTTTTCATGTCCGAACAGCTCGCTCTCGATCAGGGTATCGGGTATTGCACCGCAGTGGACGGAGATGAACTGATTGTCACATCGATTGCTGTGGCGATGGATGAGCTTTGCCAGCACCCCCTTCCCGGTGCCGGTCTCTCCGGTAATGAGCACGGTTGTTCGTGTGGGCGCCACCAGCTTCACCTTGTCAAAGACCTTCTTCATGGAAGGGGTGTTGGTGCGCACCACCGCGAGCGAATCATTCTGCCAGAACTTGTCTCGAAGGTAATCGAGCTCCGACTGAACCCGGATCGATTCATACAAGCTCTCGGTGATATATTTCACCTCTTCGGGATTTATGGGATAGGTGAGATAATTGCTGGCCCCTGCCTTCACCGCATTGACCAATTCCCTGATCATATCCTGGGAGGACATAACGATGATCTCGGCAATGGGGAACACCTGCCAGAAGGGCTGCAGCCGCTTTTTGTAATCGACGAGGCCGTTCTCCGTTTCCACGCCTCTAAGAAAAAAGATATCGATGAAGATGAATTCGTATCGCTTCTTGCGGATATCCTCCAGAGAAAAACCAGGGGTCGATATGACGTCGATCCGGTAGTCCGGGCCGAAGCAATTCCTGATCACGCTGCACGCCCTTTGGTTATCAGAGGCAACGAGAATGTACTTCATGAGATATCCCCTGTCACTTCCTCACCATTCAATATGCAGGGCATTACGAAAAATAACACCCACCTTATTGATCGCAGCACATTAGCATACCAGTAACAATAAAACAATATCGTACAGGTCATCCCTGCAATTCAAATTTCGATGTGCCGACACTCCGGTTCAACGTTGGAATTGCCAGGGACATCACAGCGGTCCCCTGTCAGGTTCATGCGGTCGCTTGTGAGAACCCTGCTGTTTTTCCTCCGCTCAACCTATTCCGCCAATGATCATATTTCATGCAAGGCTCACCTCCTGGTTGTATGCGGCCACGGTGACCTCCCATCCGGTGCGCTCCCTTACCCCGGCAGCGAATGCCTCGGCTGCGTTTTCCTCCCCATGAATCACAAACAGGTGCCGCGGAGGCCTTTTCAGTGCCGCCAGCCATTGAAGAAGTTCCTCCCGGTCCGCATGGGCGGAAAAGCCATTGATCTTTTCCACCCTCGCCTTCACCTGTCGCTCCTCTCCCAGGATGCGAACGGATTCAGCGCCTTCCAGTATCTCCCGTCCGAGGGTTCCCCTGGCTTGGTATCCAACGAACAAAATTGCGCTCTCCGGCCGGCTGATGTTATTGATGAGATGATGCTTGATGCGACCGCCGGTGCACATGCCCGAGCCTGCAATAATTATCGCGGTGCCCCTGATATGGTTGATCATTTTTGACTCGTCCACGGTACGGACCATGATCAGGCCGGGGAAGTCGCATGGATGCCGCCCCTTTTCTATCAAGGCGCGTGTTTCCTCGTCAAAGAGATCCCGGTGGCGGCCGAACACCTCCGTGACCCGGACGGCCATAGGACTGTCCACGAAAACCGGCAGGTGGGGAATGCGATCCTCTGCCAGAAGCCCGCTGAGCCTGTACAGCAGCTCCTGGGTCCGCTCCACGGCAAAACTGGGGATCACGATATTTCCTCCCGCCTGGTGGGTTTCGTTGACGATCCGGGCAAGTTCCCGCGATATGGTCTCCTGCCCTTGATGGAGCCTGTTTCCGTACGTTGACTCCACCAATACGTAGTCGGCGTGATGGAATGTCGCCGGATCCCGCAAGATGGGGGAATTCCGCCGTCCCACGTCTCCGGAAAAAAGGATGGTGATCTCCGTCCCCTTGAGGTTCATCTGCACCGTTATCATGGACGAACCCAGGATATGGCCGGCGTCGTGAAAGGTAACGCTCACAACCTTATTCAGGGCAACCGGGTGTTCATAGGCAACAGGGGTAAGGAACGGAAAAACGGATTCTGCGTCTTCCAGTGTATAGAGGGGGACCTCAGGGTGAGCCCCTTCCCTGCCCTCTCGCTGGTGACGCCTTTTTTTGGCTGCGGCATCCTCCTCCTGGATTGTGGCTGAATCCATGAGCACAATCCGTGCGATATCCGCTGTGGCTGCGGTACACACAATTCTGCCATGAAATCCTTCACGGACCAATTTCGGAAGGAGTCCGCAATGATCAAGGTGGGCGTGGGTCAAACATACGGCATCCAGACCCTCGGGCGGGAAGGGAAAGGGCTCCCAGTTGCGATGCCGAAAATCCCTCTCCTGATAGAGGCCGCAATCAACGATGAATCGCGTACCGTTTGCCTCCATATAGAAGCAGGAGCCGGTGACGTTCCGTGCCGCCCCCAGGAATCTGAGTCGTGTCTGCATGAAGTGGATTCCTCTCCTATCTGTGTAATCGATATCCGGGCATTGTTCACTATGCTATAGGATATGAAGGTGGGGTTCAAGCGGGGATAGGCCTTACTGGAGTCCGGGAGGGGGCAGCACCTGCCCTCTCCCGGATTCCGGTAACCTCTTGTTAAGAATCTCTCATTGTCAATCAATTATCATAGGCATCCACATTGGTCATCACATCCAATTCCAGCGTCTCATCACACGGGACCGAAGGCTCGAACGACATGCTCTCCGCCTTGAAATTGCCCTCGAAATACTCCTGTGCCGTATCCGCCTCAAATTTCTCTGAATCGGCGTCATCCACCGGAGCGATAACGGAGCGCAACATGACGATATTTATGGCCGCCACTCGGGTCAATTCCTCCCTGGCCCTGTAGATGAGTTTATAGCTCCCGGGCCTTAACACATAGATACAAGGTCTCGCCCTCTCATACGGTGGATAGTAGACATTCCAATGACATACATCCTGCCAATGCCATTCATTATACTGGGCACTTGGATTGAATTCGTATCGGTCATGGGCGGTTTTGACCAAGTAAAAGTCCCCACTGTAATTTGTCGCAGGAAACGGAACACGCACATCTCCCCTCTTGATCTCGACATAGAAGGAATCATGCCCGCAGTCTTTCGCCCAGACCAGGTTGCTTATCTTATAAATCCCCCATTGCGAAATCTTGAAGGAATAAATCGCCTCGGCATCCGTTTTCCTATCCGTGCATTTTACCAGCGAGGTGACATAGGCCTTTATATCCTTATAAACCCTTTTCCCGTCAAAATAATAGTTGTAGTTTTCAGCATATGGTGAGTCCTCTGCGTGAAACTTTACCATCATCTCCCCTGTTAATTCCCCATCCTCCGGCGCATTTATCCGGATAACCCTGGGGGCAACCTCAATGGGTTTTGGCTGTACCGGTTTGGGCTGTATGATCGTCGGCAAAATCTGTCCCACTGTGGTGCTGGTGACCGACCTGGACAAGGATGGCGTATAGTAGGGCATATATTGGTTGGTAAGGCTCAATTGAGGAACAACACCAACGGATAAATAAGGATACATCAGTTTTGAATAAAGGCTGTAGTCAACCTGCGCATAACCAGTGGACACTGCAAAGGAAAGACTGATGCTTACCATAAGTATCAATATACAGAAAAAAAATTTGCTATTTTTGGAGTTCATCTTGTATCCCCCCTGAAACAAATAAGAGATTAAACATTCTTCCATTAACCAAATTTGCAGAATCTGCCAAATCTGCCCAATTTACCAAATTTACCAAATGATCTTCATACACTCTGATAAAAAACAATCAAATAATAATCTCTCCCCCTCCTTGAGATTAACGTGTCATTTTCAAGTGAGAAAAAATAATCTGTCCACTATCGTTGACGGCATCACCTCCCTTCCTGATCTCAAGGATATAATCCCTTACACATCCCTTCTTCGTTTTCCCTTCCTGCAAGGCACAAGGGCCTGCATACCCCCACGAATTTGCGCGTTCCATGGCGTTATTATCATCAATTGTGAACGGCCGAGCGGCTCGTTCCGGCATCGAATAAGCAGGCATTTTCGCGTGAATCCCCGCGGCATCGATATTCCGGTTGCCGATCGGATGGGGTATCTTTCCGATTCCGTTTTCATACATAATAGAGGTCAATGCCGTACAAAAACCTTTCACTATTTATTCTGGGGTGTCGTACGATTGCTTTGGCGGCAGGTTAGAAACAAATTGGAATTTTTTGTTGAAATATTATATAGTTATAATTTTATCTTATTGATATTTTTAAATATTGCTTCCCTTAATCCCTCAATTGATTACTAAAGGCAGGCCCTGCACGGAAGGTGGGAGCGTGCGGCAATGGACTGCGAACAGGCGCTACGAATATGACTCTCCATAATACACATACTTCCGATACGGAGCTTCTCGGTGAGTGCCTGAGGGGCAAGGAATGGGCATGGGAACTATTCTATGAACGATTCTCACGGCTCGTTTCTTCGGTGGTGAAAAGGGCGGCCTCACGATATGCATCCGTTTCAACCGCAGAGGAGATAAACGATTGCACACAGTTTGTCTGGGCTTCCTTTATAGAAAAGGAGTGTTATATATTAAAAAAATGGGGGGGGAAATGTTCGCTTGCCACCTGGCTCAGGGTGTGTGGCAGCCATGCTGCATCCGGATATTTCAAATCGATGGCCAAACAGATCCATACAATCCCTGTCGACGAGATCCCTCCCATGTCCGTATCGGTCAACGTCAATACACCACACAATACATTTGATGCGGTAAGCAGGAATGAAATGCTCGAAAAGATCCTGTGGATCGTTGAAAACAGGTTGTCCAAGCAAGAGAGGCTCTTTGCGAAACTGTACTGGTTCAAGAAACTCTCTTTTGACGAAATCTCCAAAATCCTGGGCATCTCCCTGGAAAATGCACA
The DNA here is from genome assembly GCA_049472355.1 of bacterium. Lineage (GTDB taxonomy): Bacteria > SZUA-182 > SZUA-182 > DTGQ01 > JAFGSM01 > JBLIRM01. The sequence goes on from JBLIRP010000070.1 coordinate 13,447, forward strand.
TCTTCTGAAACACAGGGCTGAAAAGAAGATAATGAGGTATATGAAAACTGTAAGGAATAATTGATTTTTTATCTCTATATACTACAAAGGCGGGGTTAGATCCGCGATGGAACTTCTTATTACAGGGGATTCACCATGAAGGATGACGATTTTGACGATCTGATGTACCAGGCATTTGCCAGGGAGGAAAAGCCGGGGATGGACCCGGGACAAGACCGGAAGGATAGACACGAGTGTCTCTCCGACGAGACCATCTCCCTGTATCTGGAATCCCTTCTTTCGGATGCCGAACGGGACAGGGTGCAAGAGCATCTTTTCTCCTGTCCCTTTTGTCTTGAATTGGTCATTGATGTCGTCGAATCGGAGGCATTGGAACGGCAGGAGATATCCAGGGTGCGGGGAAGAATGGAATTGGAGCACACGGCAAAAACGGGTCTTGCCGACGTGATAGGTGCGGTTATAAAACCCTTGCGGATTTCCCTGGCCTGGGTTGGAGGGCATCTCACGATAAAGGAAACGGATGCCGAGTGTATCCCCTTTTGGAATGAATTGAGGCCCGTCCTGGTGCGAGGTGGCTCCAATAAAAAGGCCCTCTCCCTGCCCCCCTTTTCAAAATCCTTTGAAGACTATATGGTCAAGGTCCGTATCATGGAAGAGGAGGAAGGGAAGTGCGCCATTCAATGCGAGGTCGTTCCATTGTCTGAAACAAAAGAACGTGGACGAATCAAGGTTGAGTTGATGAAGGCCGGTCGCATGCTTCGTTCCTTTCTCCTTGAGGATGATTCCCTTCAATTCCAGGGAATCTCTAAGGGTGAATATGCGATCAACATTCGCGATGATAACCAATTGATCGGTGATATATCCGTACAAATAGAATAGAAGGTAGAGTGCTATGAGCCGTTCCGATCCCCCCAAAAAGGACCAAGCAGGCACGATTATCGATCTCAAGATCCTGCATGAAGCACCGGGCCAAAAACTCAGTCTGTTTTTCGAGGAAAAAAGGAAGGGTGAGGAAGGCCCCCTTCAATCCTACATCAATACCAATGTTTCTCCCTGCGGCCTCAAGTCCATCTCCGATGAGATATATTCCCTCCTGTATGCCTCCACCTATTCCTCGGAACATGGCGCGGGGAATATCACAAAAAAATTGCAGCAGGCCGGCCTGGATCTCTATAATTCCATATTCCCCCTGCCGATCAAGAAAAGGCTGGCTGCTGCCGGCTCCACAAACCTCTACCTGACCATCAGCGAATCCCTTCTCCATATCCCCTGGGAGCTTGCCTATGACGGCGAGGCATTTTTGTGCCTGCGGTTCAATATGGGCAGGAAGGTCTACACCTCGCATCAGGTAGTCGGCTACAAGGCCCCGGAATGCCAGAGAATCAGGATGTTGATCCTTGCGGACCCCAAGAACGACCTGCCGAAATCCTATCAGGAGGGGATCCTCCTTCATAAGAAACTGGAAAACTGGGGGGACCTTCTGGATGTGAATATCGTTACCACATCTATAGATTCAAAGATGGTCTCCCGCCAGATCTTTGAATACGATATCCTGCATTATGCAGGTCATGCCGTATACAATCAGGATAATCCGGATATGAGCGGCTGGGTGCTTGAAGACGGCACTTTAAGCGCTCAAAGGATCATGCAACTGGCAGGATGCAAGAAACCGCTCCCCGGCCTGATATTCTCGAATGCCTGCCAGAGCGGGCAGACCTCGGAATGGTCCAAGACCGATCAAAAGAATTGGAGCCACTACTATGCCTATGACCTGGTAAACGCCTTTCTGCGCTCAGGCGTGCAGCATTATATCGGTACATTCCAGGAGGTGCGGGATCTGTCCAGCCTCTCCCTGGGACTCCACTTTTACGAATCAATGGCCCAATCCTGCAGTATCGGCGAGGCCCTTCGCAAGGCACGCATGCGGTTCATACGGGGATGCGAAGAACATGGCAAAGACAACCTCATATGGGCCCATTACATGCTCTATGGAGACCCCACCATCCACTATTTCAACAATATTCAAGCGCACCGGGAAACTGGAAAAGGGGAATACATACGCGAGATAAGGGAGCAAAACCGTGCTGATGAGCTCTTAGTAGGGTCTCCCGGCCTTGCCGGGGACGATACACGGGCAAAGGGCTCATCAGGAGCGACCTCCGCCCGAACCGGGGATGAGGCATTCGAATCCGCCGATCATAGGGGCACAAGAGCGGCGAAAGGTATCCATATGTCCAAGAAATGGGGGAAATGGGTTGCCCTGGGCATTATCGCAGGCATGGTCCTTTCCCTTTTTTTCATGAAATTTCGGGAACGGCCGGCAATGGAACATGCCGGTGGGGTTCACAGATATACGGACCTTGAGTGGGAGGAAAAAAAGTGGGAAATCGTTGAACGAATCATGGAGGGCATGAGACAGGGATACAGGCCGGGGGACTCAGATACGGCCAGGAATGCGCCTCTCTCCGGATCCTCTTCCATTGCCCCCGCTCACTACACGCTGTGCATTATCCCGTCCGATCCTGTTATAAAGGATACGGACACGGAGCTCCTGGTGGAAGAACTGCTCACCTTTTTTGAACAACAGCCGGACTATATCGTGGTGGAAAGGGAGCGGCTCGATTTTGTGATCAGGGAGCTTGCCTTGAAGACACTGAACCTCACCGAAGACAAGCTCCGGTTTTCCTTGGGGGCGATCTTCGATGCCCGTGGAATCCTGTTTGTAAAGGTATTCGAACTCCCTCATCGTCTTCCCCGGTTGACCCACAGGAAGGAGGCGTTCCTTCGTTTGGTGGACACGAAGACGACGGCCATAACAGCTCGGGCCGCGGATTATCTCGACCCGTATGATATAAAGGGTGCGGCTGGACACCTTGGCGAACAACTCATCGCATCCTTGGAGAAGAGGATGAAAGACGGTACGGGCAATGATGGACAGGCCAAGTGACTACTCCAAAGAGTATATCCGTATCCTTGTTCTTTTCATCCTCCTTCTCTCGGGCTGTGCCGTAGCTGAGCGCTCACCCTGCCTGCACGAAGCTCCCCCCCCTGAGTGCATGCGCCGTTATGACTGGGAGTGCTGTTATCGAAGCGGCCTTGCCTATGCCCGAGGCGGGTGTTTGGATAAGGCGATAGCGGAGCTTCGCTCCGCCATGACGCAAAATCCAAAGGACAGATGGAGGACCAGGACATATGGCATGCACTTCCTGGATTATTTCCCGCACAGGGAACTGGGGATCATCTACCTCAGCCAGGGACGCATCAGGGAGGCCATGGATGAGCTGTCGCAATCCCTGGCATCGGCGGACTCCGCCAGGGCAACCTATTACCTCAACCAGGCACGGAGACAGTGGCTGGAAGAAACAGGGCTCGATACCACGCCGCCCTCCATCCTCATTGCCAGTAGGGTTGATGACGAGCATACCGCACTCTACACCTCTCAATCCACGTATATAATAGAGGGAGAGGCACGGGATGACTATTTTGTATCCGCAATCACCATACACGGTGAACCGCTGTTCGTGGATCTGGCGCGGCCTGCCGTTCCATTCAGGAGGGAGGTTTCCCTGAGCCCGGGAGAGAACATACTGCATTGCGAGGTGTCCGACCTCGCAGGCAACCGTGCCGTCACCCGCCTTCGGGTCATCCTGGACCAGCAAGGCCCGATCGTCATGGTTGCACCGGTTTCCCATGAGGATATTTCCCAGGGGGCCGGGTGCATCATGACCGTGGTAAGGGGAATCGTCTACGATTCATCGGGAATAGGGAAGTTCGTCGTGGATGATGAGGAAGTACCCATCATCCATGATGGAAATATTCAGGAATTTGAAACAAGGGTCCCTTGTTACTCACCGGTAACCTTCTGCGCGTGGGACCGGGCAGGAAATGCCACCACAGGCACCCTGGGTCCCCTATGGGAGCCCCCGAAGGATGCCTCACCTGCTCCATCTGGGGAGATCAGGGTATGTGCGAGCCGCATCCTGCCTCTTCTTGCGAAGGGGGATACGGACGGCCCAATAATCCATGTGGAGCCCTGCCCGTCTATGGTTTTTGAACCCTTTGTGGTGATCACCGGATGGGTGGAGTCACCCAGGGAGATCCTCAATGTGTGGATCAATGAAGAATCAATCCTGTCAAGGGATGAGTCCGAGGCACTGATCCCCCGTTTCCGCAGGCTCTTCCATAGGTATCGTTCGTACCTGGTGGGAGACAGGATTCGTTTCTCATTTACCCGCACCATCCCCCTCACGGAAGAGGGGAAAAACCTGATCACCATTTACGCGCAGGACAGCGAGAACATCTCCCCCCTGCAGAAGGTTCGGGTTGAGTATAGGGTCTCGGAGATACAAAAAATCGGGAGACGGTGGGCCATGGCAATCCTGCCCTTTGATATCGTCAAGGAGGGTGAGGTGCCCATTTTTGCACCGCCTGCACAGGGCTCGATCGCGTACATCACGGAGAAGCTCCAGGCATCCCTTTTTGATACCGGACGCTTCAGGATTCTGGAACGGGAAAGGATCGATGCGGTCATGCACGAATTGAACCTTTCCTACGGGTGCAGGATTGATCCGAATACGGCCCTGAATATAGGAAAGGCCGTAGGCGCCGAGATACTGCTTGCCGGGTCCTTCTATGAACACTGGGAGGGACAAAACCGCTGCCTGGAGATCTATGCCCGGCTGATCGATGTGGAGACCCAGGAGATAGTAGGTATACAGAACCTCTACAACCATTGGAGGGAATCGGGGGATATTGATTTCGTGTCAAAGGGCCTGTCACAGCGGTTTGTCGAGGAGTTCCCCCTGGCGCAGGGCGAAATTGAGGAGATCTACGACGAGACCTTTGTGATAGACCTGGGCACGGAGGATCGCATCAAGAGAGGAATGCGGCTGTGGGTATACCGGCCCAAGAAGGAGAAACAGGGAATCACGAAGGCACTGCACGCCGGAGACGTCCGGATAATCGGTGAAGGAAGGATAGAGGAGGTATCCGGGGGAGGAGCTGTTGTGCTGCCGGCTCAGAAGGGGATGCTGCATGGCTTCAGGGTAGGAGACCGCGTGATTACGAAATGATCGAGTTTTGTGAAGGATCATGGTTATTGATTCGCTCCGGCCTAACGGAGTTTGGTTGAACAAATGAAACGCCCATGAGCCTGATGAAACTGCGAATGTAGAATGTAGAATGTAGAATGTAGAAGTGAAACGCCCATGAGACTTCGGCTCACAAGGAAACATGAAAATGCCGGATAGGGATTTTCAGGTGAAATGTTTAAATGACCATACGATTACGATGCGTTGTAGATATGGTCTTCATATCGTCATTGTGATGACCCTGTCGTTCGCCATCCTTCTAGTGCCTCGGGCAGCAACGGCCCAGGAGCCGATAACTCCCGTGAGCGGTTCTGTTCGGCCCGTTACACGATTCTCACAAATTGACGAGGCAGAACCTGCCAACATCGATCCAAAGGTTGCAGACCGATATGAACCGGACAATATCACCGACGAGGCCAAACCCGTTGCCGTTCAGATAGACACGGGTAGGGTTCTCAAACAGGTCCGCACATTTCATTCCGAAACCGACAGGGACTGGATATACTTTTACGGGTTAAAACAGTTTCAGTACTATTTTTATATAGAGGTTTTCACAGAAGGGGATGAAAGCGTGCGCATGTCCCTGTTCGATGCAACAGGGGTGGATGCGGTATGGCGCGACCAGGTCATCAAAAATGCCTCCCACTGCTGGGAATGCCCACGAAACGGTCACTTCACCCTGCAGCTTGAGCCTGTATTCACTCCCGCCTCACCATCCCCCACGGATGGGAATGCATTCACCTACAGGTTTTGGATGAAGGGGGTTCCTCCGGCGCCGATAACGCTATCGGGAGGTGTGTACGGCCGCGTCATAAACCAGGATGGAAACGGGATCAACAGGGTACATATATCACTCAAAAATGGCGGGGAGATACGAGAAGATATGACGGATAGTATAGGGGAATTATGGGAAATCCCCCTTGAACCGTCAAAAATCGATGGATGGTTCTTCATTGACGGACTGTATGCGGACAGCTCATATGAATTGCTTGTGACAACGGAAGAGGACCCCAACAACTATCTGGTACCCCCCTTTACG
>JBLIRP010000071.1:0-18661 GCA_049472355.1 bacterium
ACCTTGATGGCGCTCGCCCCGATATCCAACCCTACCAGATCCTTTTTCTCGAACGGATTCACTCTACGCCACCTGCCTTCCTTCCGGCCTTATGCCTGCTGTGATTGTGCCCGGGTGTACTGCAGTGCACCCAGGCGATCATGGGAATAAAAGAATTCCATTGAAAAATATATCAAATCCCCACTCCTGTCAAGTGCCCCGGGCCTCAGCGCCGACTCACCTCGAACTGCAGGTTCAGGGTAAACCACTGCGATGTTTCCCCCCCTTCGCTGTCCTGGGCGAGGACCTCTATCCGGTTCAATCCCTGTTCCACATCCCGCGGGATTCTCCATACCAGGCGCCCGCTCTCCCTGTCAATGGTCACCCCCGAAGGAGTGCCCGGGGAAAGGGAGTAGACGATCGGGTCATCGTCCATATCTTCGGCGCGCACCTCGTACACAAACGTTCCCGGCTCCTCAAAATAAGTGGGCGGATGGGACACGATCCGGGGGGGCGAATTGTTCACGATCGCCACCGCGGACAGGAGCGTGGTGCCATGATCGAACCCGTCAAAGGGGGTTGCCTTGACCTGTATGCGGTCCCCCTTTGCATAGTGCGCCGGGTCGAGGCGGAATTCATTCTGGCCATGGATCTCAACACCGTTATTGACCCATTGGTAGAGGATTTCGATCTCGTCATTGTCCTGGTCCTCGGCCTTGGCATCCACGTATACCTCGGTATCGGTAAAGAGGACCTTCGGTTGGATCGAGGCGGACAGCATGACCGGCGGGGTGTTGGCGATCCGCACATCCCCGCTCCTCACCGGCTTACCCTCCACCGCCATCATGACCGGCACTGCCGTCACCGCAATGATGTCCCCCCGTTCGAACAGGGCGCTGTTCAATGTTCTTCCGGTCGCCCCCTCGATCACGAAGTCGTTCCGCTCCCATTGATAACGAAAGAGGATCTTGTCCTGATTCCCCTTCATCTCCACATTGGCCAGCAGGGAGTCCCTGCCGGTGGGGTCCGACGGGGTTATGTACACCCGCGTGATTGCGGGGACGCTCCTGGTGATGGTCATGTCGGCGGAAAGCGTCTGCTGCGGTCTCTCCGAGACCCCCAGGAACAGGAAATATCCCGCCGCGATCACTGCCGCCAAGAGTATGATCCACACGATTTTGAACCTGAGCTTAAATCCCTGGGAGAGGCTCCACTGTAGCCCGTGCCCCGGGGGGGAGCCGGCGCCCCTTCCCCGGGGCCCGCCGGATCCCTTCTTTGCCTTCGTGCGTGCAATGAATCGCTTGTGATGCCCCGTTGCATCCAGGTTGAATGAATCGCTCATTTTTGTCCTTTCTTAGTAGTGGTTTATGTATTCCTTCCAGTAGAGTTCCTTCACGGTCCCCGATACAAAGCTGGGGGTGGAGGGCACGGCCTTCAGGCTGCTTTGCTCACCGCCCCCCAGGCCCGACACCCCGACCAGCACTGCGCTGGGGTCTCCCACGATGTCCACGCCGGTGACCTTCCCGTCACCCGCAAAGATGCTGAGAAACTGGGAACTGTTTGAAAACCCGCATTCCCCGAATGCGCCCAGCTTGTATACCACCAGGTAGCTCTTCCCGTGCTGGCACCCGACATCCACGGGCGGCACATACACCAGGAAGATGGTCTCGTACTGGGAGGTGTACTCGTTTTTGATGATCACGGGCGAGGCGTTTACCCTGGCCCGGGCCGGGAAGTACTCGCCCGTATTTGCATCCATGATGAGGTCGGTGAACAGGATCTTCTTCGATCCCACCACCTGGTCGCTGCTGTCCAGGTGAAGGAGGAACAGGCCGGACACGAAGGAGCACCCCTCGTAGTTGATGCTCGGGTCGTCATAGGTGCCGGATGCGATCACCATGGTGGTGCACTCGGCAGCCCCCTCTCCGATATGCAGCACCGCCGGGGAGTAGAAGAAGGGATGCCATACGCTGGCGTCGTAGATCTGGTCCATATGCCAATAGTACGGTCTATTCAACGTGTCCATGTGCCACACCCTCCCTGCGGTGTCCACCATGTAGGCGTCGGTGATAAATCCATACTGCTCGTAGCACACGGCGTCTGCCATTAAGCCGTGGTGCACGATGGTGTAAGGTGCACCCAGGTTCTGGGAGAAGAGGAGTTTCCCGTTGTCATCGTCATCCTCGTCGAATCGTATGGCCATGAAGGTGATGCCTTCGGCGTCCGCGCTCGTTGGGTCGTCGTATCCGGAGCCCAAAAAGGCGGTGAATATGCTCTTCTTGTAGTCATAGATCTTGTAGGAGATCTGGCCGATGGCGGGGGTGGACCAGGATTCGCCGACGATCGGCTCATAGATGTTCCTCAGGTTCTTGTCCCGGGTATGCCAGAGCACCTTGAACGGCTTGCTCGCATTGTAGTCATGGTCCCCCGGCGAGGGATGGGTGACATCCAGGGCGAAGTAGTTATAACCCCCGGGGCCCTCGCCGCAGACCAGAACGGTCCTCCACGTATCCTTGTCATCGTCTTCGAGCAGGACATCGTATGCCTTGGGTGATGCCGCCACCCCGAAGATATGTGCCAGGGGATCCACCGGCTGTCCGAGGTTGAGGTAAAGCTCCTTCACCTTGGGGAGAAGGTCGGGCGGCACATAGGCGAATTCCTCCCTGCCGGTGAGAATGTCGAAGGCATGGAGCATGCCGTCGTTCGATCCGCAGTAGACGAGGGTCTTTCGACGCTCGTAGGTCTTCTCGAATACGTCGTGCCCGGGCATGGCCTCGGGATACAGGGGGGTGTAGGGAGGTCCCACCGAGACCGGGGTGCAGTTGGTCACGTCGAAAAGCCTCCAGGAGCGGGTCTTTCCGGCGATGAACTCGATGATCTCCAGGGTCTCAGCGGCGCTCAGTCCCAGGCCGAGCGCCAGGAGCTTAAGGGTGTTGGGCACCCCGGAGCTGTCGAAGAAGGGGACCAGGTTGTTGGAAGAGTCCGAGGTATAGATCTTCCGTTCGTTCCATTCCACGTGGTCTGCGTTCAGCATCTCTCCTGCGTCCCACAGTATCTGGTCCTTCGAGAGGTCATACGCCTTCAGGTGCCCTCTCCAGGAGGGGAACTCCGCTGAGCCCAGGAGCCCGATGTTCCCGATGAGGCGCCCCATCCCCCCTGAACCTGAGGTGGGTGACGATGTGGCGTAGTCACCTGCAGCAGCCTCGAAGATGATGTTCAGGAGTGCCTCCTCGAGCGCCTCCTGGGAGGTCGCATAGTAGGCATGCTCGGTGCCCCCCTTGATGGCGATCTCGTTGAGGGTGGTGCTCCCCGCGGTGTCGGCGCCGAACCCGACCATGTAGACCTTGACCCCGTAGTTTTTGTAAAGGTCCGCGGCAGCGTTCTTGGCGTATCCCGCCTCTTCCGAGGGGGAGGGCTCACCGTCCGTCACGAAGATGACGGCGTTTCTGCGGCACTCCAGGATGTCCTTCTTGTCGATCTCCGCAAGGAAGTATTCCTTGAAGTCGTTGTAATAGCCCGACACCACCGTGTCGTTGCGCAGGGTGGAACCGGTGGGGGTGGCTCCGATGGAAATGAGCCCCCCTTCATCCTGCGGCTGCATCCACTGGATGATCTCGTCGACCTTCTGGCCCTGAACTTCCTTGTCCGCTGAAAGGGATATGGGCACCAGCACGATCCCGCCCCGGTACACCGCATAGGTGTCCCGGGCTCCCACCGGGTGCACGTCATCGTTCCACGAACCCGATACGCTCGAGTACTTGAAGTTTTTGCCGTCCATCCCATGGTAATAGAGGAATACATCGTTCGGGTCCACGTTGCCGCTGCACCCGTTGTTTAGGTCCTCGTCGCCGGTGGCGACGAATTCCTTGCCGTGGAACTTGGTGAAGTAGTAGATCGTATCATCGGTTTCCAACTGCTTCAGGTACTTGTAGTTGCTCCCCTTGTAATCCCATGTATACATCTTGCCGGTGTCGGGGTCTGCGAAGTCGCACTTTTTCCCGCAGAAGGTATGCCAGGCGTTGATCCGTTTCGCGCCCTCCTCTTTCTTGTCTTTCTTGCCCAACTTTCTCTCGTACTCCGAGCTGTCACCTCCCATCAGGAGGTACTCCACCCCGTTGAACTCGAATACGTCAACCGGGCGGTGCTCGGGCTTGCCGCTGTTTGCGGGCTGATTGGGCTTGCCGTCCACGGTGTAGATTTTCTTGTCAAGCTCCTTCTTGCTGAAATACATTTTTTCATACAGCGGCGGGTCCGACCCCACCTTGTAGTAGGGGAAGTACCCCTTTATTTCGCTCGTCTTCCGGTAGTGGGTCTGCAGGAAGGACATGAGCCCGAAGTTCGCCAGGCCCCGGCAGTTGTTGAGCACGTCCTCGATGACCGTCTTGGCGATGAACAGGCGGCTGTCCTTGTGCGCCCCGTACACATGACCATCACTGTCGGGCCACGTCAACGCCTTCCCGTCGATGTCCCACTGCATACTCCCCGAGGTGTCCACGATGAACATGATGTTCGGCGGGACCACCATGTCCTCGAGGGCCTTCAGGGGCTTCATCTTCGCATGAGAGGCGGATACGAAGAGGAGAACACCTGCAAGGCAGACGACGATCATCCATTGCCGGTTCTTTTTGTAAAACATGGCGCACCTCCTGTTATGTTCCGTTGACGTTGTTTTTCTTCCCGTACCTGTCATGCTGTATCCCGTGAGCCATCCATCAGTTCCAGTCGATGTTGGCGACGGTCACGTTGATGTTGTCGGAGGTGATGTCCTTTCCCCCGTATGAGTGAACACTTCCGGGCTCCCATTCCACCGCTGCCTCAAGGACCTTCGGCTCCCCGCTGCTTCCCATGCCCTCGGCAACGACCACCATGATGTTGTCAAGATTGGTGCTGTACCATTCGTTGACCGTATAGTTCGGGTCCCCGAATACAAAATCGTCGAAATTGTTCCTTACCTTTATGGTGTAGCGCATCCCCTGGAACTCCACGTCGGACATCCCGGGCAGCGTCACCTCCGGGTTCGAGGCGGTTGCGGTGCTGATATAGTCGTTCCAGTCCTCGATGGAGGTGCCGCGAAGGATGTTGATCCCCTGCTGGAGCGCGGCCTCGGCCGCATAGAATTTCTGTTTGATCACGCGGTAGTTGTGCGAGATCATGATGTCGGTGGTGGAAAGGTAGATGCCCGCCAGTCCCAGAACCGTCAGCATCACCATGACGACGAGCGCCGCAAGTATGGCGACACCTCGTTGGTTGCCAATGATCATGGCGTATTTCCGTGCCGGGCTTTGCATGGTGGCACCTCACTCTCTGTTTCTGACCTTGACCATTGAGGTCATGGTCCTTCTCCGGAAGTGGTCCCCGTAATGGGGGTTGGTATACTCAGGCTCCTCTTTGGAGGTCCTGGCGACGATGCTTATCTGGACGTCGTTTCCCTGCGCCGTAACCTCGAGCGACTCGATGTCCTCGACTAAAGCCTCGAATTCCCAAATATTGCACTTCCTGGCGAGCACCGGGTGCCCCTTGTCATGATACGTGAACGTGGAATCGTTCTTGTCGTTGAATACCGCATAGGACACCACGTTGACGACCCCCACCTCCGTGCCTGCCCGGTATCCGCCCACGTTCACCAGCCCCTGACAACCGCCCCAGTAGGGATTGGTGTCGATGTACAGCCAACTGTTTGAAATGGAGACCACCTTGGCGTATTCCAGGTCGTCCACAGGGTAGCGCACCGTGCCGAACCCGATGTATATGATGTCCCCCTTATGGAAGCGGTCGGCGGTCTCTTCCACGGAGGTATTCAGCTTGATCCAAGTCTCACCGAACGGTTCGCCATCTACAAGCTGTATGTCGGGATCAGAATCCGCGTACGTGAAGATGAGCATGTCGTCCCGCGGGTCGCACGCCCCCTGCCTGATGACCATGTTGTCGGCCATGGCAGGGGTGTTGTAGGGTACTGTTGCCGCAAGATCGAATGGAAAGGATGATGTATAATTGGTCCACCACAAGGTGGACACAAAGGGGTGGAACACGGTGGTGCCCGAGCCCGTCTTGAATCCCGCCATCCTGATCTCGGATACCATCCGGTTCATGGCGAACCGGATGCCCTGGTTCATCTCGTTGACCCTGGTCTGGATGTTATGGGACTTGTGGTGGCTGTTGCAGTAGGCATAAATCCCGCTCATCACCACAAGGGACATCACCAGGGCGATGATCAGCTCGATGATGCTGAATCCCTTTGACCAGCGAAGGTCCGTTCTCCTGGTGCACTGGTGGTCCATGGCTTATGCCTCGTTTCGTATAATGGTTGTAAGGGCGATGTAGTGCCACCGGGTATCCTCCCATCCGACGATGACGGTCACCGTCTTCAGGCGGGCTGCAGGGGTGTCGTTCGCCACGTTCCACACCCGGATCAGCCTCGAGTCGGGTGAGTCATTGGCATGGTCCGGATTGGTGAACAAGGAGGGATTCTGCTTGATCTCGGTGCTTATGTCATTCTTGTTGTTATCCGTATCGGCAAGGTCCCCATCTTTATAGGTGAGTCGCTTCAGCTCCTCGAGCTTGTCCTCGGCAAGGTTTACCGCAAGGGTGGCATAGTTTGCCGCCTTGTTCCCCGCTATGGTGGCATAGTGGAGCCCGGCGATTCCCAGCAGGCCTACGGCCAGGAATACCATCGCCACCATCACCTCGATGATGGTAAACCCTGCGTGTCGTGTCATTGTCATGTGCGTTCACCTACCATGAGTTATGGACCCTTATAATGCCGGTGGTGTCGATTATCTCGATCCGCCGCTGGAGATCCTTTGAGTTTTTAAGATATATCTCTTCATCATCGGCAGTGCCGTCGGGATTGAAGCTGATCAGGAACGTGCCGTTGTCATTGGCTAAATTTCCAATGTAGGCGATATCCACCCCCTCCCTGATCTGCCGGGAGGTCATCTCCGTATCCGTCACCCAATTTGCGGTGTCAAGGTCGTAGAATTCACCCTTATAGAAATCCGGATCGGGGTATTCTTCCAGGGTTAAGCTGACCCGGTACTGGGTGTTGAGGCTGATGGACTTGAAGCGCGCCCTCTGGAAGTCGTTGTGCAGGGCGGAGACCTGTGCATTGAGAAGGAAGCGGGGCATTACGCCCACTATGGAAGGAACCGCGAGGGTGGTGGCAACGGTGATAATCGACACCACGACCGCTACCTCGATGAGGGTCATGCCCCCAATCCAGCGTTTTCTCATCATAAATATGCCTCCATGGAGTTATTTATTCTTTTATCGGCAAAATAAAAAAATTGATCGGAGGGATATGAGCAATTCTCATTGTGAACGTAGCAAAGGATGGGGGGCAGGCATGTTTGCTTCGCTAGACGGGAAGGCTTTTTTAATTTTCTAAGGCTCGCTTCGCTACATTGCGCAAACTCGCTTCGCTCGGACATGCGCAATGTTATACGCTGCGCTTCGCCAAGAAAATTTAGAAAAAGCCTCCCTATATCGCTCCGCAAACATACCTGCCCCCCTATTGAACATAGAGGGTCAAAATGAGAATTGCCGCGGGGGAGGAGGAAGGAAGGGAACGGAAGGAGCACTGTTTTGAATATCTGCGGATGACCAAAATAGTGCGGAGAAAAACTGCTGGTCGAATGTGGTTATATGGTTTTGTCTTTCCAGGAGGTGAGGGTGGCCCTGTTTTGATCAGGGTTGACGTCCAGTGCGGCCACCTCCTCGTTGGTGGTGGTGACAAAGAGGGTGTCCTTGTGCAGGACCGGCTTCGACCCCTGGCCGCTTCCCACCTGCACCGCAGCGATGCTGTAAACCACGCCCTCCTCGTCCGTGACCTTGTCCCTCTCGTCGAAGACCCCGTCTTCGTTCAGGTCGAAGACCGGGGTGATGGGGGGGAGTCCGGTGTCGTATTCCAAGGCGTAGACCCAGGTGTCCCCGTTTCCCGCGCAGATGTCCTGATCGGGGATGAAGGTGGTGAAGTACACGATCCCCGCAACCACCAGGGGCTGTTCGAGCACCCGCTCGCTGCCCACAAGATCGGGTGATGAGGCGTCGAGGCTGAGCGCCCAGGATCTGCGTGATTCGTTTCCTCCTTCCACGATTTTGACGGGCCGGGTCTCGCCGGTTTCGCCGTCTCGGTATTCCGTGAGGGTGGAGCGCAGCCGCACCAGGTCACCCAGGGAATAGACAGGGGGAGCGGACAGGGTGTCCTTCAGGCCGAAGAGGTACTGCTGGCTCATGGATGTCTTGTCCGCCTGGGTCTCGTATCGTCCGGTGCCGAAGTATACCCAGATGCCTCCCTCATCCACGCCATAGGCGAAGGTGGCCTGCGCCCTGACGGGGTGTGCGCGGGTGAGGGTGTCAAAACCGAAAAGCCTCGTGACACGGGGGAGTTCCCCCTTGCCGATGGAGGTGATGCGGTACATGGTCCCATACAGGTTCCCGGCATAGAGGTGATCCCCCATGGTATCCGCATCAAGATCGGCCACCAGTGGCGAGGCAAGGGCGTCGTTCTTCAAGGTCGTTTCGGAGATCTTGATCCGGTTGATGTCCGTTGATCCGTTCTTCCACAAGGGGGCCTTGTTATGGGCCGCAATGCCGTAAAGATACGCCTCCTTTTCCCGCTGATCGGAGGAGGCGTATCCGGAACCGAAAAAGATCCCCCATGCGGCGCCGTTTCCGTCGGAAACCCGTTCGATGCTCGGGTCCGCCCAGGTCTGACCCAGCTCGGCATCGGAGAATTCCCACAGGTACCGCGCGCCGCTGGTCACCCCGAAGGGCCGGCCATGGGTGATGTCGAGGGCAAAGTAGGATTCCCCTCCTTCTCTCAGACCGCACACCAGCAGGGTCATCCAGGCGGTTCCGGTGTGGATGTCTCCGACGCGGGGCGAGCCGTCCACGAAGTACTGGTGGCAGTAGTGATTGTCGCATAGGTCGTACACCGGATCGTCCGCCCGATTGAGCTTATCATGTGAGCTGTGGGGCACGAACGCCCACAGCTCCCTTCCGTCCGAGAAATGAAATGCGTGCAGGCTGCCGTCGTTTGCACCGACGTATACCACGGGATCGCGGATGATCCCCCGCTTCCATGCCGTGTATCCGTCGAAGGGGTAGTAGAATGGGGGATCCCCCACGATGATGGGGGTGGACCGGATGATATCCCCGATGTCCTTGCACAGCCAGTGATCATGGGGGAGCACCGAATCGGTGTAGGGTATGACCCTCTCCTCGTCCGACGGATCGATGGTGAACACAGTGCGGTAGGCGGGCATGGCCTCGCTGGCCCGCCAGACCACCCTATCCCATCCGCCGGTGGTCTGATCGAAGGTGGTTGCCACCAGGTCGCCGGACCAGTCGGTGGCATCGAATTCAGCCATGATGACGATGTCACCGTGATCCGAGGAGGTAGTGGGCACGGGGGCTGCCCCATGGAATATCTGTCCCTTGATCCGTTCGGTGATGGCGGCCAGCGCCTCCTTGAGCGCCTGCTCGCTGTATGCCAGAAAGGGCTGCCCGACCCCGTTTACCTCGTCGTGCAGGGCATAGAGGTCGTCCGATGCATGCCCGCGCTGGTTGCTGATACCCGCCATGATCTGGATCTGGGTGGCGTCGTCGATGCCGAAACCCACGGCGATGGGGGTCACCCCTTCATCGCACAGGTCGTTGGTGCGCTGCCTGACCGTGTCATTGGTCGAATCGACGTTTCCCAGGCCATCGGTGATCTCGATCAAGAATTTCGGCTGACACCGGATGTCCACGTAGTACTCGCCGTCACCCTCCCGGTCCCTTTTCCGGCCGGTATAATATTTTTCCGCCGCCAGGATGGAGGGGGCAAAGGGGGTGGCCCCTCCGATCTCCGTCTTCGTACTTATGCTCTGCTGGAGCAGCAACTGATGATTCGGGTCATTGGGCCTGCACCCCACGTGGATCTTGGTGTAGTCGATACCTGCGGTATACCCGGCATGCTCGTTTGAGCGCCATGTGCCGAATCCCCACGCAATGCTTTTGTCCTCGACGAGCTCGCTGATCACGGAGCGGGCGATCGCAATCCTGGTCTGCTGCGTGGGGACGCTCCATGCAGGGATGTCGGACCATGCCGCATATGCCTCGGTAGTGGTCCTGTTCGAGATGTTTCTATTTGACTTGGAAAACCGGGGCGGATCGTCCATGGCCTCCCCCCGTATGGTCAGGGAGGTAGGTCCACTCTTTTTCTCATCCACGACAAACTCGATGTATGCCCCCGCAATGTCGGCCTCCGGGGGTATGGTGACGTTCTGGAAGCGGATGCCCACGGTCTGGTCGGAGCCGTCACGCACGAGCTCGAGGTCGCTGCTTGAGCGTGAAACCTTCCCGTTTGCCGCCTCTTCGGCATCGTCATCGCCGTGAGAGACCCTGACGTCCAGGACGTGGGTGCCGTCATGGATATACTCAACGTGCAGGAGCGGGGCCGAACCCGATTCGCCGTCATAGGATTCGGCAGTCCTGCACCCGGTTCCCGTGATGATGAATGCCATTGCATTCCCAGAGCACCATCCGGGCCTGTCCACAATCTCCCGGACAATATGCGAGAGGTCGGGGGTGCGGGGATTCTCACCGGGGGCGGCAATGGCCACCTTCGTTCCCATGCTCCCGGACAGGTCGAGCAGGATCATGATGGCGGGATTCACCAGGTTCTCCGTGTACACCGGTACGTGGCCGCAGGCCACAGATTCGGGGATCGGCTGGATGGTGACGCTCAGGTCGATTTCCAGGGGGCTGTTGGGCGCATCGGGGTCCGAGATGATGATGGTTGCCTCGTATGTTCCGGCATCGAGGGATTCGGTATGGTAGCTCACCACGACCGGGGAGGACCCCCCTGTCGTCAGGGTCCCGCTCGCCGGTGATACGGACACCCAGTCGGCATCGTCCGTGATGGTGAAGTCCATGGCTGCGGAGCCGCTGTTGGTGATCGTGAAGCCGTCGCCTGCCGCATCGTTTCCTTCATAACAAACGGCCCCGAGGCTGGCTTTGTCCGCAACGATGAAGGGAAACGACGTATCGTCGTATTCGATGTGGAGCAGGGGCGCCTTCCCCTGGGCATTGTCACGGGATGCCGCAACCCTTTTTCCCGATCCGCTGATAATGAATACCATGTCATTTCCCGCCTCCCATCCCGGTCGTCCCGTGATCTCCCGGACGATGGCGCTGAGATCGGGGGTGGAGTGACGCTCACCCACGCTGCTCCATGCAGGTACGTTATTCCAGGAGATCGAGGCCGAGGTGGTGGACCTGCGGGTGATATCGCCGCTCGTGTTCGAAAAGGTCCCTGCATCGTCTGTGGATTCGGCGGCGATGGTCAGATTGGTGGCCTCCGAGTTGGTCCCCGCCGCCTCGAAACTGATATAGGCGGTGGTGATCCATGCGCCGCGGGGCACGTTGATGCCCTGGAAGCGGATGCCCACGGTCTGGTCGGTCTGCTTACGGATGAGATCCAGATCGTCGTTGTGAAGCCTCATGTCCCCGTTCGTCTTTTCCTCCGCATCATCGCTGTTCTGCGCCACCCTGATATCCAGGGCAGCCGATTCGTATTCGAGGTGGAGGAGGGGGCCCGATTTATTGTTACCTTTATCATAGGACTTGGCAACCCTCTTGCCTGAGCCGGTGATGATGATCGCAAGGGCGTTTCCGGCGGTCCACCCATCCCGGTCGACGATCTCCTGGATGATGGGGCTGAGATCCGGGGTCTGGTGCTTCTTATTTTTCTGGTCCCAGGCAGGCACGCCCTGCCAGGACACGACTTCGGAGGTGCGGGCTCGGCCGGAGATAGTGTGATTCCCCGATTCGGAGAAGGCAGCAGCGTTATCGGATGCCTCCCCCTTGAAATACAGGGTGGTGTACACGCTGCTCGTCTCGTCCGTTTTGAATTCTATGTAGGCATTGGTGATGGCAGCGCCCCTGGGCACGGTAACGTCCCTGAAACGGATACCCACGATCTGGTCCGAACTTTCTTGAATCATTTCCAGGGCCGAGCTCCCGCAATCCACGACACCGTCGCTCACGCGCTCCTCGGCATCGTCCTCTGACGAACTCACCCTGATATCGAGGGATTCCGGCCATGCACGGGGACTCAGGACACACAGGAGGAAGGCGGCGGCAATGGCACACATGGCCGCCTTCCATGGAAGGTGCCTCCCGTATGCCGCCGAGGGGGCATGTCGCTCGATCATGATGTTCATTTCCTTGAAAATCCTCTTTGGGGTATTTTCATGCCTCTTTGTGAGCCGAAGTCTCATCTGCGTTTCACTTCTACATTCTGCATTCTGCATTCGATATTCGCAGTTTCATCCGGCTCATGTGCCTTTCACCACAAGATCAATACCCTAATTACTCAATATGTTACGGAAAAGGGGAGTGTCCGCTAATACCCCACCTTGTAAATCTTGTACAGGGTTACCTCGATCTCCTGCTCGCCCCCGGCATTGCTGGTCACCTGGTAGTTGAACCGCAGGTATTCCTTTCCGCTGCCGGGCGCCACGCTGTTCGAGAGGTATTGGATCCTGTTCCAGTAGGGGGTCCCTGCAAGGGTCCCGTCCTGGGTGCCGGGGGGGAAGTCCTCGTTGGTGACCCCGTCCCCGCCGCCGCCGAAGTTCTTGACCACGTCATCATCCAGGGAGGTGTTCACCGGACGGGGCGGGGTCGCCCGGTTGTTGAGCCAGGGGGCGGCCTCCTTCCAGCCGCTGTCGGTTACGTAGAAGTCCCTCATGTACTCCTTTTCGTTCCCTGCGATCTGGATCTCGATATCGGTGGTCATGAGGCTGAAGGTGCCCATGAGGGTAAGGAGCATAAGGACCAGCATGGCGATGATAAAGGCGGCGCCCTCCTCGCGGCGGAGTATATCGAACAGTGCCTTCATATCATTCCCCCCTCGTTCGCACCATGTCGAATGCAGTGCGTTTGTCCCGGGTGCCGCCATGCCAGGCGACGATGACCCGCACGGTCTTGGTCCCGGCTACCGGCCGGTCCTCCGCCACGTTCCAGTAGAGGTTGTAGCGCTCGCCCACCCCTCCCCCCCTAAGGTTCAAGCGCATGCCGTCAGCGGTGGAGACGGCTGCATCATCAAGCCCTGCGAGGCCGTCGCCGTCATGGTCCGTGAGGGAGGCATAGTCGATGAGCATGATCTCCTCCATCTGTTTGGAGGCAAGCTGCGTTGCGGTGCTCAGGCGTATGGACACGGCATTTCCCTTGATGGTATTGATGAGCAGGACGCTCGCCCCGAGGATTCCGATGGCAAAGATGCCGATGGAAATGAGCACCTCGAGGAGGCTGAATCCCTTTTGGAACCTTGGTTCAACGCTACGTACCGACATCATCACCCCTCCCTGAGCGCCATGTTTCTCAAGCGGACCACGGTCTCCACGATCCGCATGCGCCGGAAGTCGTTTTCGCTGTCGGCGTCGCCCGCAGGGCGGATCACCCTGCCTCCCACCACGTAGGTCTTGCGATTGGTATATCCCTCATCGGGTTTGCTCGATTCGACGAGGAGCCATACACGCACCGCCCTGATGTCATCCAGGTCCACGGCGATCCCGGTATTCTCACCGGCAGGGATGGCGTCGTCATCGTCGATGTTGCCGTCGTCATTGGTGTCCAGGTCGTACCAGGTGCCGTCCTTGTCGATCGCCCAGATCACGTGGGGACCATCCCTGTCCAGGATGCCGTCCCCGTTGCTGTCAAAGGCATAGGCGAATCCCAGGGACTCCACGTGTTCTGCAACCGGTGCGAAGTGCTCGTTCTGGGTGGCCTTCCTGCCCAGCTTTTGTATGCCGTCAGCCGGGGTGTAAAGTCCGTAGGTGATATACTCGTTATAATCCGTGAGCCCCTCGTCTTCGTCGAGGTCCAGGGTGAAGGTGATGCGGCTGGATTCTGCTGCAACGATTCCCGCCCCCGCCTTGCCTGTTGGATCATACCCGGCCATCCTGATCTCCTTTACCATGAGATTGACGGCTGCGCGCATGTTCTGTTGCATCTCTGCAACCTGGTCCTGAACGGAGTACGACTTGTTCTGGGCAATGAAGAAGTCGAAGATGGCTGCGGCCATGACCGCGCTGATGAACAGGGCGAGGAGAAGCTCCACCAGCGTGAATCCGCCGGCCGTGAGGCGATCGCATTTCGCGGGGGCAATTCCCCTTGCGGCCCCCTGCATCGAATCCATTATTGAATCCGTATCCTTCCCGCCTTGTGCACACTGATCCATTTCTTTGTCTCGCGATTGTTGGTGAGGTACACGGAGCCCATGCCCATGCCCGCGACACCCGTCGGGCTCACCGTGAGCCCCCGGGAATTGAAGGCAATGGAAGGCCTGCCTGCATCGTTTTCGGTAAAGGTCACCCCGTCTCCCCCTCCCTGTGAGGAATCAAGTTCGACACCGCTCTTATAATCGGCAAACCTCACCGATGCGAGGATGGTTTCGCCTGCGTCATACTCGTAATCCCGGTCCTTATCCTCGTACACCACGTAATCGTAAGGGATGCCTCCCACGGACTGGTTGAAGGTGACGGTGCACAGCGTGTTGTTTTTCACCGCCGTCATCTTTGCCCGCTGAAGGTGTGACATCATATCCCTGGCCGCGGCCTTCAAACGGTAATTGGCCATCATGGAACTGATATTCGGGAATGCAATGGCGGACATGATACTGATGATGGCAAGTACGATTCCCATCTCAACAAGGGTGAATCCTGAATAACGGATGCGCGGTTTCGCTGCACCTCGTGCCAAGATCACAGGGCGCATATCCTTCCTTTCCCTACAGACGATCAATGCTCAAGGGGTACAAACGAGGACGGGTCCACCTATGCATCGGGCAAAAAGGTGCGGAATCAAACGATGGGGGCGCACAATGAACAGCGTCATGCACGCCGGATGCCGTGAACACTACTCTATATAGTATAGCAGGCACAGCACATGCGTGTCAAAAAAAATATTATATATTCGATTATAAATATCAAATACTTAAATTTTGTGGTTGCGGATTTTTGCTGTCCGCGTCGGGATGCTGCATACTTTTCCACCGCATTTTCCTCCGCTTCCATGCGGTACCGGATAGAAGACGACGATACTGCACGCTGTCGGATGTGATGACCGGCCGCGAATCTATCGGCGGGGTATCTCGTACATCATGGCGATTTCCTCGCAATCGGGGAACTTGGAGCACTTGAGGCAATCGGACCATATCTTGTGAGGAAGTTGGGATTTGTCGATCTCAATAAATCCCTGCGAGGAAAAGAAGTCCTTTGTGTAGGTGAGACAGAAGACCTTTTTCACCTCCAGGTCAACTGCCTCCTTGAGACAGGCCTGAACGAGCCGAGTGCCGATCCCCTGCTTCCAGCGGTCCTCGGTGACGGCAAGTGAACGGATCTCCGCCAGGTCCTCCCATACCAGATGCAGGGCGCAGATGCCAAGGATGGTGAGGGGGCCTTCGCCTGCCTTTTCTTCGTATATGAAAAAATCCCTTATGCGGTCGTAGATCTCGGAGAGTGAAAGGGGGAGGAGAAGTCCCCGGTGGGCATACTCATTGATAAGGTTTCGTATGACATGCGCATCGCAGATACGGGCCTTTCTGATCATGAGAGACACAGGGCCATTTTACGGCCTGCCCGGATGGCCGTGCGGTTCATCTCCATGAGGGCGGAATCCCCCTTTCCGGCAAAGGATTCCTCCATCGCCCGCTCCAGGCTTTCCCGGGAGACGACTCCGCTCTTGGTGCAAAAGGCGGAAAGGGCGATGATGTTCGCCACCTTGATGGAGCCGAGCCGGTCTGCCTCATCCGTAATCGGGATGGCCAGCACATCGATGTCCTCCCGAGGGGAATCGGGGTTGATCAGGGAGGAATTCACCAGGAGGAATCCGCCGGGTTTCACCCGGGGGCCGAAACGCTCCATGGATGGCTGGTTCATGACGATGCATGCCCATGGATGGGCCACGATGGGCGAACCGATGGCCTGATCGGCGATGATCACCGTGCAGTTTGCGGTGCCGCCGCGCATTTCGGCGCCGTAGGAGGGAAACCAGGTCACCTCCCTGTTGTCGAGCATGCCGGCCATGGCGAGGAGCTTCCCCATAAGCATGATGCCCTGTCCGCCGAATCCCGCCATGATCACCTCGCGATTCATGAATCACCTCCCCCTTTTTCGGAAATGTCCTTGAACACCCCCAAGGGGAAGATCTCCTGCATGGACTCCCTGATCCAGCGGTTTGCCTCCAGAGGAGACATCCCCCAGTTGGTGGGGCATGTGGCGAGGACCTCCACGAGGCTGAATCCCCTGTTTTCGAGCTGGACCTGGAAGGCCTTCCTGATGGCCCGGGCAGCCTTTCGAATCCTGGCCGGGGTGTCCACGGCAACCCGCTCGATGTACGCGGTCCCCTCCAGGGTGGCGAGCATCTCGCAGACCCTGAGCGGATAGCCGTCCGTGGAGGCCTTCCTTCCGAAGGGGGTTGTCTTGGTCTTCTGACCGGGCAGGGTGGTAGGGGCCATCTGTCCTCCGGTCATGCCGTAAACGGCGTTATTGACAAAGATGAAGGTGACGTTTTCACCCCGGTTCGCTGCGTGCACGATCTCTGCGGTGCCGATGGAGGCGAGGTCCCCGTCCCCCTGGTAGCTGAATACAACGAGGTCGGGACGGGCACGCTTGATGCCGGTGCAGGCGGCGGGCGGACGTCCGTGGGCAACCTCCAGCACGTCGCAGGCAAAATAATCGTAGGCAAAAACGGCGCATCCCACCGGGGCGATACCGATGGTCCGGTCCAGGATATTGTAATGGTCGATCGCCTCAGCCACCAGGCGGTGAATGATACCGTGGTGACAGCCGGGACAAAACCGGAAGGGAACCGGCTTGAGCGCGGACGGCCTCACGAATATGGCACGGGATGTGTTCACTGCACTGTGATTAGAAATGACGCTTCACCACCTTCAGGACCTCCTCCGGGTCGAAGATGCCCCCCGCCGGCCTTCCATAGAAGGATACCTCGGCGAGCCCGTTGACCGCCAGACGGCAGTCCTCCACCATCTGCCCGAGATTCAGCTCCAGCGCAAGAAATCGGATATGGCCTTCGTTGCCTTGTACCAGCCGGAGGAGGGCCTTATTCGGAAAAGGATAGAGCGTTATGGGTCTCAGGAGGCCCACGGGCAGCCCTTCATCCCGCGCCATGTACACCACGGAACGCGCAACGCGCGCTGCAGTGCCGAAGGCCACGATGCACAGCTCCGCATCCTCGGTCATGAAGGATTCATACCGGGGCAATTCCTCCTCTATCTGCTGGTATTTCCGAAACAGCATCCAGTTGCGCTCCTCAAGCTCCCCCTCACCCATAAAGAGACTCTTGATCACCCTGGGGGGTCTTTCCTTCGCCCCGGTGAGTGCCCAGTCCTTCTCGGGCAGGGGAGGGGGCGACACATCGGCCGGGTAGTCGATCGGCTCCATCATCTGCCCCAGGATACCGTCGCCGAGCACCAGGGTGGGGGTCCGGTACCGGTCGGCCAGATCGAACGCCTCGCAGGTAAGGTCCATCATCTCCTGCACGGAGCCGGGGGCGAGGCATATGGTGCGGTAATCACCATGGCCTCCGCCCCTGGTGGCCTGAAAGTAATCCCCCTGGGAGCCCGCAATGTTTCCGAGACCGGGCCCCCCCCGCATGATGTTCACGATCACCGCAGGCAACTCCGCCCCCGCCAGGTAGGAGATGCCCTCCTGCTTGAGGCTGATCCCGGGGCTCGAGGAGGAGGTCATGGCGCGCACTCCTACCGCGGATGCTCCGAATACCATGTTAATGGCGGCAAGCTCGCTTTCGGCCTGCAGGAAGACATTTCCGGTCTGGGGCATCCGCCATGACATGTACGCGGGGATTGCATGCTGGGGGGTGATGGGGTACCCGAAATAGCAGCGGCACCCGGCCTGAACAGCGCCCTCGCACACCGCCTCGTTCCCCTTCATCAGTATCCGTGTTGTCTTCGAACCCTTTTTTTCATCCATTGTTCACATTCCCCGTCAAAAAAAACGCCTCCATTATAGCACATATCCTTCATTCGTAAAGATGTAAAAAGTCATCGACAGCAATTGCATTTTGGTATCGTGCTATAGCCGGCAGACATGTTTACGGAGCGATATACGGAGGGTTGTTGCTAACCTTCCTGTACTTGGCGAAAGCAACATAGTGCGTGGCTACACCCTGCCTGGCGAGCTTGGGTTGAGGTTGAATCGCAAACCCAATTGGTTGATGCAAAGGGCAGCATAGTGCGTCGCTGCGCTCCGCCGGACAAAGTCTGGATCGGGGCATGCGTCATTCCAGCACCCGAATCTCTATGGCGAGGTCGGGACACATCAGCGCACACGAGGCGCACCCGGTGCACTCCTCCGGGTTTGTAAACACGGCATAGTGGAACCCGGACGCATTCAGGTCCTCGCTCAGGGTGAGGAGATTGTTTGGACATGCCTCGATGCACAACCCGCACCCCTTGCACCAGTCCTTTTCTATGGTAAGATGAATACCCTTCAATTGTTGCATAATCAGGTTTCCTCCGTTACAAGGGCAGGGAAAAGGAAAACGTGGACCCCTTGCCGGACTCGCTCTCCACCCATATCTCTCCGCCATGAAGCTTCACGAATTCCTTCACGATGCTCAATCCGAGTCCCGTACCCCCGTATTTTCGATAGATGAT
>JBLIRP010000072.1:0-18641 GCA_049472355.1 bacterium
AGAGGACCTGACGCAGATGGAACTCCACGTGGCGGTTGACGAGGCGGATGTGGGGCAGGTGAAAAAGGGGCAGGATGCAACCTTCACGGTGGATGCATATCCGGATAGGGAATTTCCGGCCAGGATCACCCAGGTGCGTTATGCATCCCAGACCGTCGAGGGTGTGGTTACCTATGAAACCGTTCTGAACGTGGATAACTCGGACCTGTTGCTGCGGCCGGGCATGACCGCCACTGCGGACATCGTTGTCAAGAGGGTCAAGGACGCGGTCCTGGTTCCCAATGCAGCCCTGCGTTTTACCCCGCCGGTGCAGCAAAATAATACATCACCGGGAGGCAGGGGCCTGGTGGGTGTGCTTCTGCCCCGTCCTCCGCGGAGAAATTCTCAGGCAGCGCAGCGTCAGGTCAAGACCGCGAACTCTCATAATCAGCGCGTCTGGGTGTTACAGGAGGGAAGGCCCACGGCCATTCCCGTCTCCACAGGCGCATCGGATGGTCAGATGACCGAGGTGGTGTCAGGGGAGGTCGAACCGGGACTCCCACTGATCGTGGATGTGATGGGGGCAGGCAAATGAAAACCGGCACCTCGAACCATAGGGATGATCCGCATGACATGCCCCTCATCGATTTCAGTGCGGTGGCCAAGGTCTACGGCAGGGGCCAGGCAGCCATAAAGGCCCTGAGAGGCATTGACCTTCGGATTGACAACGGCGATTTCGTTGCGGTGATGGGGCCCAGCGGGTCGGGGAAATCCACCTGCATGAACATTGTGGGGTGTCTGGATATACCCACCTCCGGTTCGTATCGATTCAAGGGGGTGGAGGTTGGCGCGCTCACCCGTGATCAACGCGCCCTTTTGCGCCGCAACTATCTGGGATTCGTGTTTCAGGGATTCGATCTTCTCAACCGCACATCGGCCCTTGAAAATGTGGAGTTGCCATTGATCTATCGTCATGTTCCTGCAGGGGAGCGGCACGCCCGCGCCCATAAGGCGCTCGAGGCGGTGGGCCTCAAGGGGTGGGAAACGCATACCCCGGGCGAGCTCTCCGGCGGCCAGCAGCAGCGGGTCGCCATTGCACGTGCCATGGTGACGGAGCCCGATGTATTGCTGGCGGACGAGCCCACCGGCAATCTGGATACGGTTAGAAGCAGGGAGATCATGGACCTGCTTTCCTCCTTTAACCGCGAGCAGGGCATCACCATTCTCATGGTGACCCATGAGCCGGATATGGCCGCCTATGCCAAACGAATCATCCGTTTCCTCGACGGCGCCATCGATGCCGAGGAGCGAAACGGGGGTGATGCATAATGGTATGGGATACCATCCTTCTCGCCCTGCGGGAGATCCGGCGCAATGTCATGCGCTCCTCCCTCACCATCCTGGGGATCGTCATCGGTGTTGCAGCGGTCATCACCATGGTAACCCTCGGGAAGGGGGCCACGCTGAAGGTCACCTCCGATATAACAAAGCTCGGCACGAATATGCTTCAGCTACGGCCCGGCCAGGGCTTCCGGGGACCGGGCGGCACACGGGCCGCTGCCAGCATGTTTGATGTAAAGGATGCAGAGGTGATTAAACGGGATATCTCGGGACTGGCAGCCGTAGCCCCAGCAGCCTCCGATCGTGTACAGGCCATTTATGGGAATGTAAACTGGTCAACATCGGTCACCGGGAGTGACAATGCCTTTCTGCAGGTGCGTAACTGGTCCCTCAAGGAAGGAAGGGAGTTCACGGGCAACGAGCTGCAAGGCGGGAAGACCGTCTGCATCCTGGGTTCCACGGTGCGCGACAATCTTTTCGCCTCACAGGACCCCCTCGGGTCCACGATCCGTCTGAAAAGGCTCTCCTGCCAGGTCATCGGCGTGCTCGAGTCCAAGGGGCAGTCCGGTTTTGGCTCGGACCAGGACGACTTCGTGCTTATACCGCTGCGCACCTTTCAGCGGCGCATTGCAGGGAACGATGATGTGGAGGTCATTTATATCTCCGCCCAGGATGGCGTATCTACGGAAAAGGTCCAGCAGGATGTCGAACGGCTGATGCGCGAGCGTCGCCATATTGCGCAGGGGAAGGATGACGATTTCAATGTCAGGGACATGAAGGAGCTGGTGAGCACCCTGACCGGCACCACAAAGCTGCTCACCGCCCTGCTTGCCGCAGTTGCGGCGGTAAGCCTGCTGGTCGGGGGGATCGGGATCATGAACATCATGCTCGTATCCGTGACCGAAAGGACCAGGGAGATCGGGATCAGGCTGGCCATCGGCGCCAGGGAACGGGAGGTGCTGATGCAGTTCCTGGTGGAGGCCGTGGTGCTCTCATCCCTCGGCGGGCTTGCGGGGATCATCATCGGCCTTTCCGCATCCGCCATCGGGGCGCATTTTCTTCAGGTCCCCTTTGTGTTCACCCTGGGGATCGTCCTCCTCGCCTTTCTCTTTTCAGGGGCGGTGGGTGTGCTGTTCGGCTTTTTCCCGGCCCGCCAGGCTGCGCGCCTCAACCCGATCGACGCCCTTCGGCACGAGTAAGCGAGAAAAAACGGGTGCCCCAGGCCACGTATTGCCTGCCTGAAACACCCGTCATAGGCCTTTTTAGAACCAGAATGAGAATATGGTTGGCATGGTTTGGCTGGATTTGCCTAATCAAACGCCATGTGCGTCTTCCAGACCTCCCATACCTTTCCCACGAGATCAGGCCCTGGTTTCAGCGTCATCTTTCCGGGCTTCCATCCCGATGGTGTCGCCTCCGTGCCCTTGCTGTTTCTCACGTGCTGAAACGCCTGGATCTGCCGTATTGACTCACTGACGTTTCTTCCCACGGGAGGTGTAAGCACCTCGTATCCCTGCACCACCCCATCCGGGTCGATAATAAACCTTCCCCGTGTCTCCACGCCCGCATCCTCATCGTATATGCCGTAGATGGTTCCCACCTTGCCCCCTGCATCGGAGAGCATGGCAAAAGGCACGCCGCCGGACACCATCTTGGAAAGCTCGTTGTCGTTCCACATCTTATGCACGAAGATGCTGTCAACGCTCATCGACAATATTTCCACGCCGAGCTTTTGAAATTCGGGGTATTTTTCGGCAACTGCCGAAATCTCGGTAGCTCAGACAAAGGTGAAATCACCCGGGTAGAAACAGAGTATAACCCATTTCCCCAGGTACTCGGATAGCTTTACCTGGACGAATTTTCCCTTATGATAGGCCGGTGCGACAAAATCAGGTGCCTTTCTGCCCACTTTGATCATTGCGCGTGCCTCCTTTGCACTGGGTTTTTCTTCCTGCTGTGGTTGTTCCTTCTCCGGCTCGCCGACAGGACCGCCCGTCGGCCTGGCGCAGCCGACCTTCATTTCTTCAGGCATATTCCCCTCCTTTCCAAAGGTTATAAAAAATATTATACACGAATATCACACGGATATTAAATATTGCCTTATAGGGCGATGATAATACGTCATCAGATAACCTTGCACCTGTGATCAGGCAGGCTGACAGGTATAACCATCATTCATCCAAGCTCTGGCAAGACCAGCCCTCTCGTTCGAAGAGGAGAATATCAACCATATATAAGCAGTGAATGGATTACAGGGGCGATAGGAGCAATGGTGGTGATATGGGTAAAGAAAGGGGGGAAGGCTCACGATTCTCGCACGCATTGAAGGCGACGATGGAGCCTTTCATTCCTGTAGAGCGCCTCCCAGAAGGGAAGGACCTCGCCGTCATCGGAGAGGTGATCGATACAGAATAGCCTGCATTCCGCAAGGTCGATGTTGCCCGGCTTAGGCCAGAAAAATATCTCCACCCTGAGCATGAGCCTGGTCTCCCGTGGGCCGGGTGGCTCGATGCGGAGCTTCAGCGCATTCTTCATGCCGGCACGATGCAGGATGTGCAGCCAATAGCGAGTCCCGTGCCCTCTTGACGTGCCGTATCGCTTGCCCAATGCCTCCAGTACATCAATGACAAAATAGTTCCCCGTTTTAAAGATGCGGTTGCACGAGTCATTGGTTTCGCACATCTCCTGTATGGAGAGGCCGGTTGCCTTGGATACCAGTTTTATCATTTCAGAAAGATAGATATACGAGCCCTCATGATAGATGCCGATTTCAGAGACATTGCGCAGCCGGATCTGGCGGATGAAATCCAGGTTCCGCATCCCGAATCTGTAAATATCCCCGAATTCTCCCTCATTGACGCCCTTTGCAAGGGTCATGGAAAGGATAGTCCATACCTTGAGATCCTTGAGGTTTCGAAGCGCCCTGCATTTCGCCTCCCTGAGGTCCTCACCGCAGAAGTGGCAATGGGTTTCCTTGCGGAACCCGTTCAGGGAAAGGATGACATAGTGCAGCCCTGCCTCCTTGAGGATTTCGAGATAGGCCCTGTCGGCGAGTTTTATCCCGTTCGTAAGGAGCACGCTGAACCTTTGCCGGTGATTCTTCCGCACATAGGCGATCAATTCGGGGAGGTCGTCCCGCACCGTGGGCTCACCTCCGGAGAAGACGATATATCGCTGCCTGCTCCTGTCGATGATTGCCTTGATCTCATTCCGGGATAATTCATTCTCCAGACCTTTGTCGGGCAAGTAGCACCACCTGCAGCGAAGATTGCAGCGGTGGGTGATGGGTATGACCAATCCGTAGGGGCTGTGCCTTCTCCTCCTTGCCGCAACACAGGAAAGGTAGAGCCGGGCATCAGGGTCAAGGGTATTGGTAAACCTGCCATGACTCCTGCAATCCTTTGCCATGACGACCTTTCCCCCCTCCACCACCACCTGTGCATCTATCTCCTCAAGGCAGAGCGGGCACAGACTCCTGGTGGGCTTTATGACCATACTGTCCATTTATCCCTTTACCCCTTTTCCATCCCCGCTGCTTCAATCTTCCGGATAACGGCTATGATAACGGAGAGCACCAATCCCAATAATGTCCCTACGACAATGCCAAATAGTGCGCCAATGCCCAGGATGCCAAGCAATGTCCCGACACCCTCATGAAGGCCTTTCGTATGTAAAATTATATTCGGGATGTGAACGGTAGGCCCGGAGATCAATCCCGCCAATGTACCGTACAGGGTGCCCATGATCACCCTTATCAGGAATGATTCGCTCTTGATCTCCAGGGTATATTGGGCATAGTAATAACCCACGAGCATACCGCTCCCGATCCCTGTGATGATACCCGGAGTACCCCCAACTTGTCCCATGAACCCGCCCGCAAATGCCGAGATAATCGTTACCGCTATCTCTATCGCTATCTTTACATACTTAAATCCGTCTTCCATGCATCCTCCTGTTCCTCATTATCCATCTCCGAAGCCGAGCTTTGTATAGAGCAGAGGCACCGGCCCCTTTTCCATGGAGTCGAGGAGTTGATCGATTACCTGCATATCCCTGACCGGGAGCCGGTCAATGCCCATCTCTCTCATGCGCCCTGCAACTGAGGAGATGATACAGCCTGAAAAGGGGCGGGGCAAATATCGGTTCATGCGAGCATATATGGTATTGAAGGATTCATTGCACAGGTTGCCGAATGAGAACGGCGAGAAATCGCAGGGGCAGACCTCGCCCTGGGCGTTGACATAGACGTGAACCCTGCCTGCACTGCACCCATAATTCCCCTGTGCCGTGATGTGTGCAAAGGACATGATGGCAGGCAGGGATATATCCCTGTTTATCGCATACTGGATCTGCCTCATGCGATCCCGGTCTTCCTCCCCGAACATCTCCTCATCGCCGTACAGGAGCCTCCCGCAGGGCTTTGGCTCCAGTAGCCGGATCTCATGGATACCCAGCCCTGCAGCAAAGCGGACAAATTCATCCATTTTCTCCGAATGGAGCATCTGTTTTGTCATGACGGTGGATACGGCGGTGTAGATACCTGCTGCCAGGGCATGCTCGATGGCGGCTATGGCATCATCGAAGGCGGATTCGCTTCGCCTCATCCGGTTGTGCTCCTGGCTGTCGAGGCTTATCACCATAATGGTGAGCCCCGCCTGTTCCAATGTGCGTGCCCGGGACCGGTCAAGGCCATGGCCGCTGGTAAAAAGGATGGTATACGAGCGGTCATCCACCATGCGCAGCAGCGGCTCCAGGTCATCCCTCAGGAGCGGCTCCCCGCCCGTGAAGCCGATGCACGAGACGCCGGCATCCTGGATCTGCCGGATGATGCGGCATATCTCCTCTGCAGGCAATCCATCTGTCTGCTCCTTGCGTGCATTGCTGCAATACAAGCACCTGAGAGGGCACCGGTCCGTGACCGATATGTAGCAGGAAAAGGGGCTCATGATCCCCTTCGAAAGGTTGCGGAAGGATTCCAGGGCCGTTTTGTAACTGCGGGAGGGGAATGGGGTGTACATGGAATTGATGAAGACCCGGTTGTTGTGAAGGGTGAATTTTTCGTGCCGCATCTGCCGGATCATGAAGCATATGAATCCCGGCGGGAGTTGCAGGAGCTTTCTGTTAACGCCCCTTGCCATGGAAAGATACTTCCTGATCCCGGTCATATGTCTCATATGCAAAGGCCTTTCATCTGAAAATCCCCTCCGGGGCATTTTCATGCTTCCTTGTGAGCCGAAGTCTCATCTGCGTTTCACTTCTGCATTCTACATTCGACATTCGTAGTTTCATCAGGCTCATGTGCGTTTCATCTGAAAATCCCTATTGGGCATTTTCATGCTTCTTTGTGAGCCGAAGTCTCATCTGCGTTTCACTTCCACATTCTACATTCGATATTCGCAGTTTCATCAGGCTCATGAGCCTTTCATCTGCCCACCATGAGATCGATGAGCGAAGCAAGGGTTATCGCCCGTATGAAAAAGAGCACCCCGTGCGAAAACAGCCTGTCTGAAAAAAAGAGGCTCACGACGAAAACCGGCAGCGTGATCACAAAACCGATGAGGTACACCATGCCGCACATACCCAGGCAGAAGGGTGCACATGCAATGGGGATGGAGACGAGTGCGAGGATGGTCGCAAGCCTCCTCGTCTCTATGATCCCGATGAGGGAGGGGAGCGTATTGCCGCCCCCTGACCTGTCTCCGTGTATGTCCAGTATATCCTGTGAAAGCTCATACGACATGACCATAAGGAAGAGCCAGATGGGGAAGATGAAGAGGGAGTCGCGCCTCGGGGAGGGAGTGCCTCCTGATGTCAGGGCAAAGGAGAGGGGATAGATGGACACGACGAGCAGGGACACGAGTATGTCCTTAATATAGGCGAGCCTTTTTGAGTATAGGTTATAAAAGTACACTGCCAGGGTATCGAGCATGATCAATCCAAAAAACCATGCATTCACAATAGCCGCTATTAAGAGGCCCATGAGGAAAAGCATACGGTACATCCACTGGGCGCCCCTTTTCGAGATAGCGGAGTTTATGAGGACGCGCCGGGGGTTGTTGATGATATCGTACCCCAGGTCGCAGCAGTCATTCATCATGTATCCCGCACAGATCAACAGGAAAAGGGATGCGATGCCGAGCGCGATAGTGAGGCTGACCGCACTATCCCTCAGCACGTCAAAAGAGCCATAGGCATAGAGAGAGATGGTGAAGACTCCAAGCAGGATGGAGAAGGCCTTCCCAAGCCTGAATACCTTGAGTATACGGAACATTATGCTGGTGCTGCCGGTTTACCTGCTCACCATGCACCGGTCCCTGATGGCCTTGTAGCTATTTATGATCTCCATTTTTTCGCCCTTGGACCGGGCAGCCTTCAGGTCCCGCATGACGAGTTTATACATGGCGATGGCATCCTTGGCCGTCAATGCCATCTGCCGATCGGGGATACCTTCGAGGCCCTGAAAAACGAGCCACTGATTGCTCGCACGGACGACCGAGAGTGCGTTGTTCACCACCCTTCCCCTGAAGGTGTAATTGTTTTCGTTGAGGAGCCTGACGTGCATGAGCCCATCGAGGTCCATGTATTTTCGTATCCATCTACTCTGCACCTCGGGTATCCGGTAGGATGCCTCCCATGCAGGTTTGAAAAGGGCATTCACGATGAGGAATTCCTCCCGCGTATCGACGGTGCCATCCTCGAAGAAGTACTTGGCATTCATGATGCCTTCGTCGGAAAGAGGGATGACCAGGGTCGGTTCCTTGCTTGTATCAAGGCCCCTCTCAACCACGAGTTCATCCCCCTTGAAGAAAATGGTGAATCCCAGATCCTGATGCTCCTCTGCAATGATATAAGCCACATCGAACATGTCTCTCGCATAGTCGACCGCAGCCTCAATGGCCGCAGCCTCCCCGAGGGTTTTTTCAAGTACAAGCTCCTCCGATGAGAGGTTATCCACCCTCCCCCGCGCATACATGCGACTGAAATCCACCCTCTTTTCCTTCGCCCATGGTTTACATCCGGATACGACCAGGAATATGCAGACCAGAAAACATAATGCCTTCACGCCATATCCCCTCATGGCAACCTCCCGTGTTTGTGGTTCAATGCATGCCCTTATCCTTAGAAGAATGTTGGCAACCGATCAAACAACATGGATGATAACACAGGTTCAGACCAGGGCCCGAGGCATCGGCAGTCCCTTTCCGCATAGCTTCCGAAAAGGACCCTGTTCCCCGCCCTGCACCCCCCTCCGCAGAGATCCTTATATGAACAGGAGCGGCATGCTTGGGGAAGGGTCATGAATTCGCAAAATTCGGCAGATCGATACCGCCGGGCGAAGATATCCCAGATAGTATCATCGAATACTTTCCCGAGACAAATATCGTCGATAAAGGGACAGGGAGTGACGCTGCCGTCGATCTTTACGGAGATCACATAATAGCCGCCCAGACATATCCTGCCGCAGAAGGTCAGGATCCTCGCAATATATCTGAAATGCTCAGGGCTCCAACAGGAAAGAATCGCATGCTTCACCTCGTGCCAGAGTTCCCGGCTGATCATGAGAGGATCATGGGCCGATTGGGGCACATACTGGTAGAAGAGCGGGGTTATGCCGAGCCCCTTTTGTACAAGATGCCTGATTTCACTGATATGCCCGACGTTCTCGCTGTGTATGGCAGTGAAGGTATACGTCTTAATGCCTGCATTCACAAGGTTTCTGATCCCGGTCATGGTCTCCTGCCAGGACCCAGGCTTCCCGGAAAACCGGTCGTGTTTTTCGGGGTCGTGAGAGATGAGGGTGACGATGGCCCTGTCGAGCCCTGCACGGTAAAGCCTTCGAGCGAGGCCCTCCGTTGCCAGGGTTGCGTTTGTGTAGAGCACCGTCTTCCCAATGCCTGTGCGAGACCTTGCAAACCGGATTATCTCAGGGATGTCCCCGCGCAGGAGCGGCTCTCCGCCCAGAAGATCCAGTCGCACAGGCACATCTCCTATCTGTTCCAGAATGGAGAGGATGCGGGGCAATGGCAGTTCCCTGCCCCGGTTTGGCGCATAGCACATCCTGCAACGGAGGTTGCATGCATCCGTGAGGTCAAGTTTGACGACATAGGGATAGCCTCCCACAAGGTGCCTTGAGAATGAACGGATACCGGTCTGGAGCAGGGAACCGGGGGCCGCCCTCCCCAGTGTGGCAAGGAGGAGATCCTGGCAGGGTATCATGGCCCTGGTCTTATATCTGGCTGCCAGGCCGGCCAATGTCAGCGCACGGCAGCTCATGGCTTGATGCCTATAAAGTATATAAAGCGAAAGGTAAGACGGACGCCGTTCATGCGGTCAACCGCCTCCCGGATTTTGTCATAGATGTATTCGCTGCGCTCCTCGCGCAATGCACCCCGGAAACCGGCGCAGGGCCCGGCGGTTTTCATCCACTCAACAAGGGATTCCCCTGTTTCAAAGTGGTGCACACAGGTCTTTTCGGAGAGCGTCCTGACCGAAAGCCCTGCACGCCCCACCATGCGCCTGAAGGCATCAATGCCTGGAGGAAAAAGGAGGGGAGGGAATGATCGCAACGAAAAAGGGTTCCTGAGCAATATCCTCGTCACGAGCCTCTGAAGCTCGGGCAGGGAGCCCCGTGTATTGACGAGCACGGCGATCCTGCCTCCCCTCGCGAGCACCCTCTGTGCCTCTTTCAAGATCCTTTCTGGGTCGCCGTATTCGAGGGACCAGCACGCTGCTATAACATCGATGGACTCATCCCCATGCCCCTGCAGGGCGCAGAGCATGTCCTTATGCACAAACCGCGTTCCAGATGAAATGCCAAGCCTTTGTCCGGCAAGGGCCAGCATGGCACCCGAGATGTCGTACCCGATAACCGAGCCATTGGGCCGCACATACCCATCCAGTATTGCTGTGGCATGGCCTGTCCCGCATCCGAGGTCTATGCAGCGCATTCCAGCCCCTACATCCAACTCCTTCAGGATATCCCCGGTGAATGCAGCAAGCAGCCTCCTGGTAACAGCGGCATCATAGGTCTGAGCGCATCGGTCATAATCATCCCCGTAGATGCCCGCATCGACCTTCCGGCCCAGCAACCTGTTAAGCAGTATCAGGGATCTCTGTGCAAGGCCCATAGGTATTTCTCCCCCGAAAAGGGAACGATCCGGTATAAAGGAAAAATAGCAACAAGGAGAAAAGGCATATACACGTACTCAGCTCATTTTACCACAATCCACATGTTCTTGACATCCCGCATCCACCGGGTCCAGGCAGATGATAAAACGGTTCGGAAGGGCAGGCAGGCGCAGGCAGGCGGAATTACCCATGCAAAGGGGCCCTGACAAAACCACAGATACCCATATCCGAGCCAATAATGCGATCACCGATTATGACGTGCAGGATGTCTGGTGGGGGCACTCGTCCGATATCCCGGCCCCGGAAACGATAGCGCGATTCATACCGTATGGATAAATGAGATGGAATTTTCAGGACCGATTTTCCACGATCCTTTCAAGCCCGCTCATCCTCATCCCTACGAGCCTGCCCCGCTTCTTCACGGTGAATCGTTTGAGGCATTCGAATGCCGCCCGTCTGAGCTCCTTTATGGAGATTGTGGGACCTGGAAGGGTAATCGCCCGTGTGTGCGTCTCGAAGTCACTGAACCTGATCTTTACGGCTACCGTTTGTCCCGTATACCCCTCCTTTTCCATATCCCGAGCCACCAGTTGTGTAATCCGTGTAAGCGCCCTGGCAATGTCCTGCCATGAACTAAGATCCTTTATTGGTCTCCCCTTGAGTTCAGGGTGTCTTTTAAGTTCAACTGCTGCAAAAAATGCATCCATATCCAGGTGCGGGATTCGTTTCATATACGCAGTATTCCGCATCCGTGCCGGTAGGGCGGCGGGTCCAACTCGCAATAATTAATTAATTAATCATATCCATGAAGCAATGAATGGGAAAATATAATCCATTTACGTCTATTACTGTAAGGCATTGTGTAAGGCATTGTGTAAGGCATTAATAAGAGACTTCAGAGGCCATTAGGAATGAGGCTATCAATAGGAGGTGATGGGATGATTTTTGGTTCAACTTTTCCTTATGAGGTCTTATCGGATCCCATTGCGAAGGAGTGAGAAACATGGAAAACGATAGAAAACGTCAATCAGAAATGCATCGATTAAGAAGCCAATGGATATGGGGGCTTCTTTTTATATTTATTGTAAGCCTCATGATCAGCCTCATCCCTCTATCCCATGTGGCTTATGGATATAACGCCGGTCCATGGGAAGTCGCCATCCTCGAATATCTCTCCCCTCATGATCAGGGGGATATCACCCATCAGGTGGTTGATGGTGAAATGGCCTATATTGCCTATAAAGATGGTTTTGATGCCATTCACGACACATATTATATTGCAGCCGTCGATATTACCGATCAATTGGAGCCTGCAGTAATCTGGACTCAGAATATCCCCGATGATGTAGAGGATCTTGTTCTGGATGGCTCGAATCTTTTTATAATAACGAGCACAAAGGGTGTATGGGCTATAGATCTCTATGCCTCCGACGGCTCCAGGCTTACTGAGGCCGACATCTCCCAGATAACGAAGAAACAGCGGTATCGAAGCGTATACGACGTAGCTCCATACACAACGCAATTCCCCACCTATTATCAGACCAGCGGGACGTTCGGTTTCGGCAGCCTGTTTGCCGGCTCCCTTCCGGGTCTGTATAGTACCGGATTCGGTTTCCCGTGGGGTTATCAGACGCCTGGCTCCTATTATCAATGGAGTCAGCCTTCGTATCTGACACAGCCATGGAATATGGTGAGCCAATCCTATTCCACATACAATTTTGGGCAGTATTACCCCCCATCCGGCCTTTCAACCCAGTACCTGACCACCGGATGGCCGTATTCCTCAATGAACTTTGGCTGGACCGGCCCCTCTGTCTGGTCTCCGTATAGTGTGATTCCCATAGGCGGGATCACGTGGCCCACGATAACAGGCTCCTCTTCAAAGAAGACTTCCTCTTCAACGGTCACCAGATATCGCTCACCTGTGCCTGTCAAGCTGCCCATCGACAATACCTCAGGCACAGAGGAAACCGGCCAGATCACCCTGAGCCTTTACAATCTTGCAGGAGATAAGGTCAGCGACCAGACGGAGACCCTGACTATCCAGCCGGGAGAAAAGGAGTATCCCCTCGTCCTGAATAAGGTCCCTGAAGGCGCCAAGACGGAGGATCTTGCCCGGTACAACCTTCGCTACAAATTCGCCGCAGAGAACGGCTCCCTCACCGGCCAGATGAGTCTCTTTCAGGTGGCTGACAAGATGGAGGTCCGCATCCTCGGATCGGATTCCATGTATGCCGGAAGGCCTACGTCAATAGGGGTTCATGCCATTGTGCACGGCCAGCCTGAGTCCGTCCAAGGGGCCGGTGTTGACATAGAACTGGTCATGGGCAACAAAACGCAGCATCTGTATCAGGGTACGACGGATGCGGACGGATTTGTGGAGGCCCTTGTCACAATCCCAGAAAACGCCGGTCAGGCGAAGATCCGGGCAAAGGTAGCCTCCGATCTTGGTACGGAGACCGTCACCGAGGATGTCCAGATCGTCCGCCTGTTCAAGATCCTGCTGACAACGGATAAACCCATATACCAGCCGGGTCAGACCATCCACATTCGGACCCTGAGCTTCAAGAAGCCGGATCTCGTGCCTGAGGGGAACAAGGAGATCATTATTGAGTGCGAGGATCCGAAGGGGAACAAGGTCTTCAGGGTTGCGCCCGAAACGGATGAATTCGGGGTTGCATCCGCAGACTTCACCCTTGGCTCGGATATCAACATGGGCCTTTACACCGTCAGGGCCATCCTTACTGCGGACGGCGCTTCCACCCAGTCTGAAAAGAAGGTGCAGGTGGAGCGGTATGTTCTTCCCAAATTCAGTGTGGACCTGAATACGGATGCGGACTATTACCGGCCTGCAGACACGGTGCACGGCGTAGTCCATGCCGCATACTTTTTCGGCAAGGACCTGGAGGACGCCTTGGTCACCATCGAGGCATCCAAGTTCGATGTGGAATTCGTTCCCTTCCAGACCATTACCGGCCATACGGATTCGGAGGGCTTTTTCTCCTTTGACCTGACCCTTCCCAGCTATTTTGTCGGTCTCCCCCTGGAGCAGGGGAATGCATTCGTCAAGCTGGACATCAAGGTTGAGGATACCGCAGAGCATGAAGAGTCCGTTGTCCGAGAACTGACCGTGACTAAGGCCCCCATCCTGGTCAAACTCATACCTGAAAGCGGAACGATCGTCATGGGCGTTGAGAACAAATTATTCCTGCTTACCACCAATCCCAAAGGTCAGGGTCTTGCCACCACAAACCTCGTAAATTTCAATAACCAGATCCTCACGGTAACGACCGATGAGCAGGGGGTCGGGACATTCACTATAACCCCTGACGAACAATCGAGCCTTCTCTTCCAGATCGCCTCCCAGGCAAACGGCCAGAGCGCCCTGGTCGAGATAGACCTTTCCAGTGAGGTCGGCCCGGTAAAGGTCCTGCTGCGCACGGACAAGGCCATTTACACCGTGGGGGATGTCATGACCATCGATGTCTACACGCCCGAGGAGGTCATGGCACGGCGGATCTTTATGGATCTCATCAAGGAGCGCCAGACCCTCCTCACCAAAGGGGTGGACGTCAGCAACGGGCATGGACAGGTTGTGATAGATCTAAGCAACCACATGGCAGGCACCCTTCTGGTTGAGGCATACTATATCGCGGAGGCAAAAGAGGCGGCATCGGACGTGTTTCGTGATAAGAAGATCGTGTATGTCAATCCTGCAACGGATATCCAGGTGACTGCCACCCTGGACAAGGAACAGTACCTTCCCGGCGAAAAGGCCAGGATTTCATTCCAGGTCA
Source organism: bacterium (assembly GCA_049472355.1). Lineage (GTDB taxonomy): Bacteria > SZUA-182 > SZUA-182 > DTGQ01 > JAFGSM01 > JBLIRM01. The sequence continues at coordinate 14,247 of JBLIRP010000072.1, forward strand.
CTCCCGCCCAAACCGCCGCCCTCGGAATCACCATTGTGGATGAGGCTGTATTTGCCCTCCAGGAGAACAGGCCCGGTCTCCTCAAGGTCTATTTCAGCATGGAGGAGGAGATCATGAAGCCCCGCTTCTGGCCCCTGATTGTCCCCTTTGAGGAGGCGGTCACCTCGGAGGAGCCTGCGGAGGAGGAACAGGAAGCGGCGGAGATCGCCTTTGTCACTGCAGAAGAGCCTGAGGACCCCAACCTGGATGCAAGCAGCTACCCCGACCTGGTGCAGCGGATGAAGGAGTCGGTCGCAAAGGACATCGACAAGGATGCTGATAAAATTGCCAAGGACCTGGGGAATTTATACGTATACAGTGAATGGGCATACACCAATGCCCTCGGTCAGGGGAGGATCAAGACCTATAAGGATCCATGGGGCAATTCCTATACGCTCACTGTAGGTTATAATCAAGTCTCCCTGACATCCAAAGGCCCGGATGGGAAGTCCGGGACCATTGATGATATCTACTATACAAAGCCTTACCAGCAGGTATACATGCCGGCACCGACGCCCATTCGTCAGCCTTCCGGTATCGGGTGGGGCGGCGGGGGGGTAATAGGGGTCCCCATCTTTATGATGCCCTCTTCATATTTTGGTCTGGGAGGTGGAGCCACCTCTTCCAGCGGAGTGTATAGCTATGCCTCGTATGGCAATATACAAAGACAAACAATGTCATCCTCCGGAACCACCTCAACCCAGACAAACGCCGGCTTTCTGGACCAGGCGAGCCAGCAGGGCCAGGAAACCCCCGGTGAAGAGCCGGAGGCCCAGGAGCCGCGCAAGATCAGGCGTGACTTCCCCGAAACCCTCCTCTGGGAGCCGCTGCTGATTACCGAATCGGACGGCACGGCCTTGCTTGATGCCAACATGGCGGATTCCATCACCACGTGGCGCATAAGCACCGTGGCATCCACGACGGATGGCAGGCTGGGAGGAAGCACCGACGGGATCGTGGTGTTCCAGGATTTCTTCATTGATATCGACCTTCCCGCAGTGCTCACCCAGAATGACGAGATCTCGCTTCCCATCGCCATCTACAACTACCTTGATGCATCGCAGGATGTGAGGATCGTCCTGAAGAAGGAGGTTGATGACACCTGGTTCGAGCTGACCGGTTCAAATGAGAAGCAGGTGACCCTTGGAACTGGAGAGGTCAGCGTGGTCTATTTCCCCATCAAGGTGGTTGATGTGGGATGGCACGAGCTGACCGTATTTGGCTACGGCCCGGTTATGAGCGACGCGATCGCGAGAAGGATCGAGGTACTCCCGGACGGCATGGAATTTAACGTGAATGTGAGCGACCGGATGCAGGGGGATGAGACCAGTCATGTGATCCATATACCCTCTGACGCCATCGACGGGGCGAGCAGTATCCTGGTCAAGGTCTATCCCGGCATCTTCAGCCAGGTAGTGGAGGGACTTGACAAGCTCTTCAAAGTCCCCTATGGGTGATTCTGCCAAACCACGTCGGTGACGTGGCCGAATGTGCTTGTGCTTGACTACATGATCACCACGAATCAGATCACCCCCGAGATCGAGATGAAGGCTCGTCAGTATGTGAACCTGGGGTATCAGCGTCTCCTCACCTTCGAGTCCCCCGGCGGGGGCTTTGACTGGTCCGGCAGTCCTCCCGGCAAACCCATCCTGACCGCTTACGGTCTCATGGAATTTACCGATATGGCAAAGGTGCACTATGTTGACCCTAAAATGACCGAAAGGACCAGGGACTGGCTGGTAGACAAGCAGCAATCGGATGGCTCCTGGCCCACAGGCTATGACCTGTTCGGCACCCTGGGCACCCCCATGCAGACTACCGCATTTTCCATTTGGTCGCTTGTGTACTCGGGATACCCCGTAAACAGCAATATCCTGAAGGCCATGAATTACATCAAGGCACGGGTGAATGAAACCAGCGACAACTATACCCTGGCCCTCTGCGCCAACGCCCTGCTTGAGGCCAATCCGCAAGACGCTGCCGCACAATCCATCCTGGAACGTCTTGAGGCGGCAAAGGTCGTGCAAGGAGACACCGTCCACTGGATCTCCGGCGGGCAGAGCGTCACCTATTCACGCGGAAGCTATCTGAACCTCGAGACCACCGCCCTGGTCACCCTGGCCTTTATGAAAGCAGGGTGGCGATATCCTCAGAGCATCGATGGGGCACTCAACTATATCATCAAACAGAAGGATGCATACGGACTCTGGGGACAGGTAGAGGCAACGGTGCACTGCCTGCGGGTGCTCATGATGGCCATGGGAGGCCAGACCGAGGAGATGGATGGGGAGATCCTCATCAGCATAAATGGTCAGACCCTGGATAAGGACGACCTGCCCATCTTAAAGATCACCCCTGTGGACACCCCGGTGGTCAGGCTCATCGAGCTTGCCCCTTATACCCTGGAGGGTGACAACACAGTGGGCATCCAGCTTGCCGGCGAGGGGAACATCCTCTACCAGATCGTGGGCACCTACTACCGGCCCTGGCAGGAGGTTGTTCTTCCCTCGCAGCCGCCGCTTTCCATCGATCTTTCCTATGACCGCACGACCCTCACGGTGGACGACACGATCCTGTGCACGGTAACAGTCACCAACAACGTGCCGGGCAGCGTTACCAGGCTTGGGATGATCGACCTGGGCATCCCGCCGGGGTTCCGGGTCTTCTGGGAGGATTTTGAAACGGCAATGCAGGAAGACAAGATCTTCAAGTACGAATCCACCAACCGGCAGCTCAGCCTGTACCTGAACCCGATCCCCTACGGAACACCCGTTACCATTACCTATCGCCTGCAGGCCAAGTACCCGCTTAAGGTCTCCACGCCCAGATCCAGGGTCTATGAGTATTACAACCCGGATGTGAAGGATGAGTCAAAACCGGTGACCATCAGGGTGCTCAATTAATTGAAGGTACGGAGGAGCGAAGGTATGGAGGATTGGAAGGCATGAAGAGAATGAGCGGTTGTTGAGTCCTCTTGTATAACTGAACATTCACTCATTCATTCACTTATTTGGTCATAAAAAGGGGGGGATAGCCAGAAGAGGGCTACCCCCCCCTTTTTACCTCTAACCATATTTCAGAGCAAACCCTCATGCCACTTTGTGGCACCACGAAGCATGAAAATCTATTTTCAAGACAAACCCTCATGCCGCTTTAGCGGCGCCACGAAGGATGAAAATATAATTTTCAATAGGATATGTGATATTTTCGGAGCAAACACCCGTGATCCATCGATCACCATGCAGAATGAAAGTTTTCAAACAAGTGATTAGTTGAGGAATTTTGCATAAAAGGCATCGATGTGGTTCCTGGCTCGTCCTTCTAGTCGAGTTCGCAGGGTGCCGGCGATCCAAAGAATGGAAACATTACTTTTATTTTCAGAACGTTATATCAATTAAGCTCCCCTGGCACAATAATTGAGAAGGCATATGGCATCCGTCATGCATCGATATCAAGCTGGTTCGTTTGACAGCCTATTGTATATGATAGAATTTGTTATTCGACCATACCGCGTATTTTTGAATGTGGGGAAGTCCCAATGAACAGGGTGTTCAGGCACATCGGATGGGGTGTCGTATTCACAGGAATGTTGTGCCTTGGGGCCTGCCTCGATCCGACTGCAAACAGCTTCGATAAGACCGGGAGCAGTCATAAGACCGTGGTCATCAACGAAATCGTAGCCAGGGCGTCCGATGGCGACGATGACTGGATCGAGCTCTACAACGCAGGTGAACATGCCGCGTACCTGAGGGATTATGCGTTGGTCGACGACAACGTTGAGCGCGAGCCTGTTCTGCTGCCCGATATCATCCTGGAGCCCGGCGAGTTTATCATGATCCTGGCAACGGAGGAGGAACCTGAAGACGGCTCCCCGTACGTCCCCTTTCGATTGGGCAGCGATGACATGCTCATCCTCTACTGGGGCCTTTCCATTCTGGATGTGCTGAACTGGGAGGCGGGTGAGGCGCCTGCCGGGTACAGCTATGGCCGGTTTCCCGACGGTGTCGGTGCGGCGACAACCCTGATACCCACACCGAACGTATCAAACAGGGAGATCTTTCTATCCGCCCTGGTGGTCAACGAGATCGTTGCCAGGCCTCTCGATGAAGGCAGTGACTGGATCGAACTTTACAATGCCGCTGACTCTCCGGTATATATGGGGGATTACTCCATTGTCGATGATAACGTGTTGCACGATCCGGTGGTGCTGCCTGATATGGTCCTGGAGCCGGGCGAGTTTTTCGTGATACTTGCGAGCGACGTGCCCCCCGGAGACGGCTCCTTTTATGTGCCCTTCAGATTGGGTGTGGATGACTGCGTGACCCTCTATCAGGATGGGGACATCATGAATGTACT
>JBLIRP010000073.1:0-18517 GCA_049472355.1 bacterium
TGACTCGACCTGAAACACGGCTTTCCAGCCTATTATAGCAGCCGGCGATATAGGTGCCCGGATAATGAACATTGCCGGCCGTGGACTCGGGTGCGGCCCCTCGGGTGGTAAAGTATCCGTTCCCGAGGGAGCAAAGGGCCTCGCGCAGTTGTTCCCCTTCAGGGTCAAACCTGTCATATGTGAGTGTCCAGATCCCTTTCGATACGTCCTTTTCAGCAAGATCCAGAAGCATTTCCAGAAAGGCGGCGACCTCGGAGGTATCGTGCATTACGTATCCCGCATAGGTCGGGGAATTCTCCTCGCCGACCCGAATGCCGATGCCCAGATCGGCAATGGCTCGGAAGGCATCCTCATCGGTGGTATCATCACCGATATAGAGGGGTACGATGCGCGAGCTGTTGATGTGCAGCTTATCCATCAGGTAGAGCAGGGCCTTCCCCTTGTCCCAATCCATATTTGGTCGAAGCTCGAATACCTTTTTTCCCGGAGACTTTTTCAACTCCGGATGCCGTGCCTTGATCCGGTCAACCCTTTTCTCCAGATCAGGAACGACCTTTTGGTCAGCCATTCGGTAGTGGACCGCTATGGCGAATCGTTTACGTTCGATATGGACCCCCTTGAGCCCCTTTACAGCGGTCTCCAGCTCGGCCTCGGCCTGATCGAGCGCCGGCAAGAAGGCCTCCCCCTGTTTCTGGTCCTTGAAGGCCCCCCCGGGTCCGGCAATGTCAAACCCGTGGCTTCCGGCATACACGATATTGTCTATGCCCACCATGTTTCTGACATCATTGAGGTCCCGGCCGCTGACAATGGCCACCATCCAGTGCTTTGCAAGCCCCCTGATTATCTGCCGCGTTTCATCGGAAAGGAGGGCGTCACCGGGATGCTGCACAATAGGGGTAAGCGTGCCGTCGTAATCCAGAAAGATGGCAGGCACCCCCTCCTTCAGGGATTGAAATATTTCCTCCTTCTTTTCGAGGGCTGAAGGCAGTCCGGCCATCCGCACGGTCATCTTCCGATGGTCGGTTTGTATCTCGGAAAAGTCCTTCACCACGATATCCGCCCCCCGCTTCCTGAGTTCCGCTGTCTGATTTCCCCTGTCGATTCCGATGACCAATGCAAAACCGCCTGCCTTGCCCGCCTCCACACCTGCAAGTGAATCCTCTACCACCACGGCACGCCTCGGGCTTACCTCCAGCCGCCTGGCGGCCTCCAGAAAGACATCCGGCTCCGGCTTCCCTTTAAGGGCCAGTTCATCCGCATCAATCCCATCAACCCTCACATCGAAAAGGTCCTGCAGACCTGCTGCCTCCAGTACCTCCTTTGCATTTCTGCTTGCGGATATCAAGGCAAAGCGCATCCCCTTCGATTTCGTCTTCCGGATAAAATCAACCGTGGATGCATAGGACTCCGCACCCTGGTTTGTTAATCGATCCAGGAAATAACGGTTCTTACGGTTACCCAGCCCGCACACCGTTTCCTTTTCCGGCGCATCGTCGGGATTGCCGTAAGGAATGGGGATATGACGCGATTCAAGGAAGTCCCTTACTCCGTCATAACGCGGCTTGCCGTCAACATAGCTGAGATAATCGGATCCGGTGTCGAAGGGCTCGTAGTGCTCGCCGGTTTGACCGGCCCGTGCCTGAAGAAACTCATCAAACATCTGTTTCCAGGCCGCAGCATGGACCCGGGCGGTCTTGGTGACCACCCCGTCCATATCAAGGATAAAGGCATCAATTGCCTTCAGATCGAATTCATTGTCCTGCAATTTTATCATTTTGCTTCCTTCCCGAATCAAATGACAGTTCTGTTATTTTTTTCGTCTTTTTTCCCACTCTCGTCCGATGGCTCACGGTTTCTCGATTATTCGATAACCATGGAAGGGCGTTATACATTAAACCGATCCGAAAAAATCGGGTCATGCCTTAAAATATAAAGATTTTTCTGCCAAGTTGTCAACCGTCGGCCATTCTGAAAAAAGTCCGGACCATCGGCAGCGGATCCACAGTGACTGTTTTTCAGAAAACTCGAGAACCATGGATACCATACATACAGCCGTGACCATCGATCACAACGAAGATTGAAAGTTTATAAAAACAAATAATTAGTTCAAAATTTCCACATAAGACATTTTTGATGGCCATTTTTTTTGAAAATGATTTATATTCTGTCTATACTCATATCCGGGCAGCGCTGTTTTCATGATCTCTTTGCAGGATCAGATCAAGTAATCCTAACCGATTATATCAGAATTGTAATGGCGCCTGAGGAAAAAATCGTCTTCAACCGGGTCTCGAAAGCCTACGATGGTTTTGAGGCAGTCAAGGATCTCTCCCTGCGGATCATGGAGGGTGAAACCCTGGTATTGATCGGCACGAGCGGATGTGGAAAGACAACCACCCTGAAGATGATAAACCGTCTCATAGAGCCCACCAAGGGTACCATAGAGATCGACGGTCACGATGTTTCCACCTATGATCCGATCCTGCTTCGACGTCAAATAGGCTATGTGATCCAGCCGGTGGGGCTTTTCCCCCATATGACCATCGGGGAAAATATCGCCGTGGTCCCCGAGCTTCTGAAATGGCCGAAGGGGAGGGTGGCCTCGCGCACGGACCGGCTTCTGGAGATGGTGGGCCTCGCGCCGGAGGAGTATCGCCATCGGTATCCGGCCGAGCTTTCCGGAGGCCAGCGGCAACGCATCGGCGTGGCCAGGGCACTGGCTGCGGATCCCCCCGTTGTCTTGATGGACGAGCCGTTTGGCGCCCTCGACCCCATCACCAGGGAAACCATTCAGAATGAATTCACCGGGCTGGCCCGGAAAATCGAAAAAACCATCGTATTTGTCACCCATGACATCTTTGAGGCGGTCAAGATCGCAGACCGGCTTGCCGTGATGGATCAGGGCCGTATCATTCAGGTCGGCCCGCCCAAAGAGATCGTGGAACGTCCCCGTAATGATTTTGTCCTGGATTTTCTGGGGAGGCACCATTTCCAGCTTGCATTGCTTCTCACCCCCGTTGATGAAATCATGCACCCCCTGGACCCACATGACCTGTCGGACACCCATAACCAGGAACTTCCCTCGTTGGACATCCATGCCACGATTCTGGACGCCCTCAACTATTACAAGCACAACAAGACGGATAGGATCATCATCAGCCGGGAGGATGGCCAACCGCAGGGCATCCTGACCAGAGACCTGGTGGTCAGCCGAGTCTTTGCGGCCCTGGAAGATCATCCTGAGGGCCATGATAAAACCACCGGGGATGCACGAACAGGCCCGTAATCACCCTCGTAAGGAGCCGCTCCATGAACGGATTCATTGTCTTCTTTAACGAATACGGCAAAGAGATACTGAAGCTCACGGTGGAGCACATCAACCTCACCTTCATCTCGGTCGGCGCAGCGGTGTTCGTTTCAGTGCCCGCTGGCATCCTGCTTACCCGATCCAGGAAGCTGGTTACCCCCATCCTGGGATTCGCCTCCGTCGTGCAGACCATCCCCAGTCTGGCCCTGTTCGGCCTGGTCATACCCATTCTGATGGTCCTCGGTCTGCCCATCATCGGGGCGGTGCCTGCCCTTACCGCGCTCTTCCTGTATGCCCTGCTCCCCATCCTGCGGAATACCTATACGGGCATTCGTCAGGTGGACCCTGATATCATCGAGGCAGCTACGGGCATGGGCATGCGGGAGAGGGATTTATTATGGCGCGTGGAACTGCCGCTGTCCGTGCCGGTAATTATGGCGGGCATTCGGACCTCTACGGTCATCAGTGTGGGGGTGGCCACCCTGGCCGCGCTTATCGGGGCGGGCGGATTGGGAGAGCCCATCTTTCGTGGATTGCGAACGATCAATTACAGGCTGATGCTGGAGGGCGCCATTCCGGCTTCCATCCTGGCATTGATTCTGGATTACCTCCTGGGGAGAATCGAATTGTTGTTGACATCGAAGGGGCTCCGGATGAAAAGGGAGGGACTTTCACAATGAAACGAATTTTCACGTCGGCATTGTTTCTCTGTTTGTTGACATCCTTTGCACTGACAGGGTGCAGGAAACCTGATGGACATGCCATTGCCATCGGCTCCAAGCATTTCACCGAGCAGGAGATACTCGGTGAGATCATGGCGATTCTGATCGAGGAACACATGGATGTAACGGTGGTGCGGAAATTCAACCTGGGCGGGACCATGATCTGTTTCAACGCACTCAAATCCGGTGACATCGATCTGTATGCCGAATACACGGGAACGGGGCTGGTCAATATCCTGAAGATGAAGACCGCAAACGATCCGGACCAGGCATATCGAACGGTCAGGGATGCCTTCAGAAAGAGGTTTGATCTGGTATGGCTGGACCCGTTTGGTTTTGACAATACCTATACCTTGACCATGAGACGAACCCACGCGGAATCGCTGGGCATAGAAAAAATAAGCGATCTCGCCCGATACAAGGAGACCCTGCGGCCGGGATTCGATGCGGAGTTTCTGGAACGTCCCGATGGATACAAGGGCCTGATCAAACATTACGGTTTTGAATTTGCCGAGGATCCCCGACAAATGGATCCCGGGTTGATGTACAAGGCACTTGCCGAGGGGAGTGTGGACATCATCGATGGATTTGCAACCGATGGCAGGATCCCGGCGTATGATCTCGTGATCCTCGATGACGACCGGCATTTCTTCCCCCCGTATCATGCGGCGCCCCTGGTCAGGAAGAAGATACTCTCCCGTCATCCTAAGCTCACAGGGATTCTCAAGAAGCTGGGCGGCCTGATCGACGACCGGACAATGCAGTCGCTCAACTATCAGGTGGACAAGCTGAAAAAGAGCCCTGCCGAGGTGGCTGGGGCATTCCTCCGCGAGCGAGGTTTGGTGAAAGGAAACGGGTGCATATAGAAATACGGCGAACGAGATCTGGGGTTTGCCGCCCCTGTAATAATATTTAGATGCCTCACTGATCGGGGGCCATTTGCAGGATCTTGCGAGTGGCCTTCGATTGCAAAGGCGCGGAGCGGAGAATATCCGGCAACGCAGTGCCCAGGGTGGCCTGCCGAAGCAGCCTGTGGTGACGTTAGCTAGTCCTTTGACAATATTGGCGATTCCTTACTATACTGTACTATACAAAGGGAATATTCCATCATAGCCGTTCAGGAAAGGCCTACCGCCGGGGCATGACCTGGATACCGTCCGTGATTGGATGGTGATATACCATGAGCGGGACGGTGAGGAGGGCCAGTGCACGGTGGTGACCCAGGGGAGGGGACCCCTCAAAGGGAAAAGGGTGGTGCGGGGAAGGGAGGCGGAGTGTATCGCACGGGGATGACTGGATTCTGTATCTTCATGACGGCGGCCCTCCTTGTGTCCTGCTGGGGCATTGCAGGGGCACGGGAGGAACCCGCTGAATACGATCTTTCCGTCTCATTCGACATCCGGAATAATATCCTGAGGGGGGCGGCAAGGATCACCTTCCCTGATGACGGGGAAAGGATCGTGGCGGCCGATGGTCTGAATATCGTATCGATCGCCTTTAATAAAAGGCCCTTTGTGCCGGACATACTGGAGGGCAGATTCAGGGTGAGCGGGAAGGGCACCCTGGAGGTGACGTACGAGGTCCATTTCGAGAAAGGCGTGGAAATGCTGGATCTGGAGAACGTGGGGGTGGTCTCCCGGAATAGCATCAGCGCCGAAGGGATATCCCTGACCCGGGACTGGTATCCCTCCCTTTCGGGCATGGCATACTGGAGCCTGGAGGCGCTCGTTCCAGACGGTTTTATGGCCGTGTCCGAGGCGGATGCGATTCACGTAACCGAAGCACCCGGAGGCAACCTGTATACGTTTTCCTTTCCCTATCCGATTGACGGTATCACCCTGGTTGCCGGCCCGTATGTCGAAACAAAGGGGCATCATCAGGGGATCGAGGTGTATGCCTATTTTTTCCCTGAGGATGTCTCCCTGGCCCCTGATTATGTCGAACACGCCGAGCGATACCTCTCCCTGTATACGGAGATCCTCGGCCCCTATCCCTACAGGCGGTTCTCCATCGTTGAAAACATTCTGCCCACGGGCTATTCCCTGCCTACCTTCACCCTCCTGGGCCGGGAGGTGGTGCGCCTCCCCTTTATTGCCGAAACCTCCCTCGGGCACGAGATCGTGCACCAGTGGCTCGGAAACCGGGTATATCCTGACTACCAGGGCGGGAACTGGGTGGAGGGCCTGACCACCTATCTCTCCGACCATCTTTACGAGGAGCAGAAGGGTGAGGGATGGCGGTACAGGAAGAAGATGCTCACGGATTACCAGAGCTATGTCACCCCGTCCAAGGCAATACCCCTGAAGGAATTCTACGGCAGGACCGATTTCGCCTCGTCCGCCGTCGGCTATGGCAAGGGGGCCATGTTTTTTCATATGCTGGAGGAGGTGGTGGGAAGGGTGCCGTTCACCAAGGCATTGCGTCTGCTCATTGAGGAGAAGAAACATGCCAGGGCATCATGGACCGATTTACAGACCGCCTTCAAAGGTGCCTCCGGCATGGAACTGGAATGGTTTTTCCGGCAGTGGCTCTCCCGGAAGGACATTCCCTCCCTGCGGATTGAAGACGCAAGGGCACTGATATCAAACGGGACCCACATGGTCTCCTTCGAGGTCATTCAGGAGACCGCGCCGTATCGACTGAACCTGCCCTTCAGGGTGATCACCGAAGGTGGTGAAATAAGGGATACCCTCAGGATTGAAAAGGAAGGGGAGGCCTTCCGGATCCCCGTGCCGGCCCGGCCCTTGAGTATTGTTTTCGACAGGGACTACCATGTCATGCGAACCCTCACCCCGGATGAATTCCCCCCGGTGATTGCACGGCTTCTGGGTGATGAAACAAGGATGCTTGTCTTCCCTGAAGGGGAAGAGGGAAAATATGCCGCATTGATCGACCTGTTCACTGGGGAGGGATTTGCCGTCAAGGAGGAAGGGGAGGTAAAGGACCAGGATATCCAATCCTCCTCCATGCTGGTGCTGGGGACCGAGAGCCCGATCCTCACCAGGCTGTTCGGGAAAATCGATCCGCCCGGTACCGGTTTCAGCCTCACCGTCAGGAGAAACCCCCTGAACGCCGGGAAGGTCATTGCCTATACCCACGGGGACTCGAAAGGGGAGATAGACCCTGTGGTGAGACGCATCTTTCGATACGGCAAGTACTCATCCATCCGGTTTGAGGGTGGGAAGAATGTGGAAAAGGTGATCGCAAAAACGGACAGAGGCATGGTATTCAGCCTGTACGAGCCCGTATTTGGGATCAACCCCCGCAACAAGCTCGCCCTTTCCGACATCATTCAGCAGGTCGTGGATACGCCGATCATCTATGTGGGTGAGAGGCACTCGAATTACGAGGACCACAAGGTACAGTTGGAGTTGATTACCGCCTTATCCGAAAAAGGCCGGAGGTTTGCCATCGGCATGGAGATGTTCCAGGTACCGTTTCAGAAGGCCCTGGATGAGTATCTTGCCGGCGCCATCAACGAACGGGAGTTTCTGAGGGCGTCCGAATACTTCAAGCGGTGGCGGTTCGATTACCCGCTGTACCGTGAGATCATCGATTTTGCCAAGGCACGGGGGATACACATCATTGCCCTCAACATCCGGGAAGAGATTACCAAGAAGGTCACTCAAGGGGGACTCGACGCCCTGACCGAGGAGGAACGTGGGGAAATCCCCCGGGACATGGATATGGCGGACGAGGCGTACAAGGAGAAGTTGAAGGGATTTTTCGAACTCCATCAGGAATTCAACGTCAAAAACTTCGAAAACTTCTATCAGGCACAGATCCTTTGGGACGAGACCATGGCCCACTCCATTGCGAGATTCATGGATGCGCACCCCAACCATCAGATGGTGGTCCTTGCAGGGGCGCAGCACATCATATTCAGCTCGGGGATACCTCAAAGGGCACAACGGCTCACCAACAGGGAGTACGCCACGCTCATCAACGGTGAATTCAGCGGCCTGGATTCGGATATCGGGGATTTCCTGATTTTCCCTCCCCCCATGGAGGCGCCCGAATCCCCCAAGCTCGGAGTCATGCTCGACGAGGAGGACGGCGAGGTGAGGATAAAGGAACTCAGCCCCGGCAGCGCCGCGTCCAAGGCCGGGCTCAAAAAGGGGGATGCCCTGCTTTCGGTTGATGGATGGGAAATCGAATCCATCCAGGATGTGAAGATCGGATTGTTCGACCACAGGAATGGAGAGACGATTACCGTTACGGTCTCACGAAGTCGATTCCCCTTCGGGAGGAAGGTGCTTGAATTGCCGGTAACGCTGTAACTGGGGGTTGCATTCCGCACCGAGCAGAAAGAACGAATCCTTTCGCTATCCTACCCGTCGGTGTGATTGCCGCACGATTCTGAATTGACAGAACATAGAGGGAAGGCTACCATTTCTACGTGGACGATGCCACCAGCAGCGTGGACACCCGCACCGAGGCGCGCATCCAGAAGGCCCTGCTGCGGCTCATGGAAGGGAGGACCAGCTTTGTCATCGCCCACCGCCTGAGCACCATCCGCGATGCCGACCAGGTGCTGGTCATCAATCACGGGGAGATCATCGAAAAGGGGACCCACCGCGAGCTGATGGACCGTCGGGGATTTTACCACCATCTCTACGTCAGCCAGTTCAAGGGGGAATCGATGCCCCTTCCACCATAAAACCATACGTGCAGTTTTCAAGGTGCGTGTAGTTTTTGCTGACTATTTTGGAGCCTTCCAAATTCAAAGAGGTTGCCATTTCATTAAGCTTTTTTAAATCCGAGGGCTGGGGCATTGTCTTTACCTCGTATGCCCATTTCTTGTCCACTATAAAATCGATCTCCAAACCGCTTTTCTTGGCGTAGTAGTTGATTTCCCCTTGCATGCGAAGGGTTTGGAATACACTATTCTCAAAAAGGGCGCCCGTTTCGAGCCTTGCCAGTTGATTGCCCAGGCCGGTATCACATATATAGACCTTGGGCATTTTTCGTATTTCCGTATCCGTTCCCCGGCTTAAGGGCCGTATCAGTTTTATAAAATAGGTTGATTCAAGAAATGCGATATATTCCGTTAATGTCTGGCGTGATATCCCTAATTCCTTTGACAATTTCTGTTTATCCAGCTTTGACCCAACCCTTTGTATCAAAAGCAATATAAGGTCCCGTATGGCCTCATTCCTCCTGAAATCTCCAAGCTGCAATATCTCCATTTGAAAGAAGGAGGAGAAAATCTCATTAAGCGCCATCTTTTTTTCGTCAGCGCTATTTTTTAACACTACGCCGGGGAACCCTCCAAACACGATATATTCGTCATACAGGGGGGATATCGTGTCAAATATCGGCCTGGTTATTTTATCGGCGCGTTCCGGGATATTGAGTGCACTGTCTTTAAAGATAAGAAACTCTTTGAAACTCAAGGGGAAAAGTTCAAATATGTATTTTCTTCCAGCGAGCGATTCTGTAAAAAGATTCTTCAGATAAAAACTTGCGGAGCCAGTTAAGAAGAATTTTACCTGATGGTGATCTATAAAATACTTGACAACCGATGGCAGACCTTTAACAAGCTGGATCTCATCCAAAAAGATGTAGGCCTTTTTTGTAAAATCGATTCCAAGAAACTCAAGTGAAATCTTTATTCTCTCATAGTTGGTTTCTTCGAAATATTTTCTGTTTAACGGATTTTCGAGGTCCAGAAGAAGCCTGTTATTGGAATCAAGCCTTTCATAAAAGAAATTGAGGACTGTTGTTTTACCGGTCCTCCTCATGCCGGTAATAATAATGGCCTCCGGTGAATCGATATATTTCTCGATCTTGTTGAATATCTCTCTCCACTTAATCATACAATTGTATTTTACAAATAGCTCTACTAAATGTCAATCATGGTTATCATAAAGAACGCTCTAGCCATTTTTTGCCTTGCGTGCAATAAGTTATTTATTGAATAAAACTGCTCATTATAGCGATAGTGACCTGAATGATCTGGGAAATGCCAGGCGCTATGAAATGCATCGCCCTCCCCGTGCCCTATCCCGGCTCCCTTTCACTGCGGACCGGGAGATCCGCCTCGGAGAGGTGCGTGGTCATAGTCCCCATCGTAAGTTGAATTCCCTTGAATTTGTTGCTGATGAGGTAGTGCCGGGCTGGGTCGAGATTCCGTATGGAATCCGGGTCAGAGGCATAGCATGCGGTAAAATCCAGCCCCTTTTGCGTCAGGACGAACACCGGGATGCTGAGGGATATTTGCAGGATGGAGACCCGCCCGATATGCTCCCTCAACTCACCGGAGGCACACGACCACACCATATCCGCCCATTGCGCCATCTCTTCGAGCCGTTTCCTGCCGACACCGGTTGTGCACACCATGATGCTCACTGCGGTAATGCCGTATTCCCTTTCGATATCCGGTATGGCGCTGATGTCGTCATCCGAAAACGCGTTCACGGTCACGGCGATCTTTTTGAATCCCTTTTCCGCCGCCCTTTTGAGACCTGCAATCTGATCGATCCGCGCCGTGTCGGGAAAGACAACGATCCCCTTTCGCTTCTCGATCCCGTGAATCACTTCCGGAATGGGGGTGGTATAGAAGAGGCCGTTCATGCGTGCGCCGATCCCCTGGATCAGAGAAGGGGAGTCTGATATGACGGTCCCTGCCCCGTCGCAGACCGTGACCGCAGCGTCAATCCCCCCCTTTTTTATGGCATACATCATCATTTCAGACGCACCATAGGGGACCGCGATATCCTCCCGTTTGAGCTCCCGCCTGGCGGTGAAAGAGCCGAATTTCTCGATCTTCTCCTCCATGGCCTGCCGTATACGATCCCGGACCATGGCCACATCATTCTCGTTCATCCGTCGGTACAGCATGTCAAACAGAAGGCAGTGCTTCATCCAGGGATCGGTCATGGCAATCACCTTGCCATTGGAGACCGCCACAAAGGAGGAGAACTTCCGGGTGACATGAAGGTCTTTATAGTCCTGCTTGTTGATTCCGAGCGTTTGAAGGATCTCGTCTACATACATGTCCCTGTTCCGATCAAATGGTTGAAAGAATCAGGAGGATTCAGTATCCGCGTGGCGACGATGACAAAATCGTCATTCATCGGTGTGCAGTCTTCACGGACTTGCCGAATCCTCGGGCATTGCCGCCCCAATCCCCCTCAGTCGCGGTCAGGATCGTATCGCGATGAATCGGCATGGTGATTGTACCAGAAAAGGACGCCCTTCGGAATAGCAAAATGGGGTCAGCAAAATGGGGTCAGGTCTTGAAATATCAGTTTTTAGAATAGGCAAAATGGGGTCAGGTCTTGAAATGACAGTTTTTTGTCACAAACGCTTATGCCACTTTGTGACATCACGAAGCCTGAAAATATGATTCTATTTTTGGAGCAAAAACTGATAATTCAAGACCTGACCCCAAGCCCGAATATTGTGATGATCGAAGGATCACGGATCATGGAAAAAAGGAATTTCCAAGAACAAAAAGCGTAAGATAAAGTGTAAAATAAAATAGGGATGTCACGTAACCAGGGGAAAGTGACAAGAGTCTGGAGGCATGGTATATGACACAGATCATGGTGCCGCAGGAGTGGGAGGGATTGCTTCCCGGAATCAAGGAACACAAGCCGCCCCGGATCATCATGCTGGTCGGCGGGATCGATACCGGCAAGACCACGCTGTGCGGGTTTCTCTTCGATCGGCTCAGCGCGCAGGGGGAGCGCACCCTGCTCATCGATGCCGATCTCGGCCAGTCGGTCATCGGGCCTCCGGCAACGGTGGGTCTTGCCGACACAAGGGATTCCCGCGGGATATTCAACCCCCTTTGCCTGCAGTTTGTGGGTTCCACATCCCCCCGCGGTCATATGCTCCAGACCCTGGTTGCCGTCAAAAAGGTGGTGGATAAGGCACGTAGGCTCAGGCCGGACAATATCATCATGGACACATCTGGCTTCGTGACAGGGGCGATCGGGAGCGAGTTCAAGTTCCAGAAGATAGACCTGATCCATCCCACCCATCTCATCCTGCTTGAGCGGGAAGGGGAATTGGGCTTTTTGTATAAAAACATCTCCTGTCGCAAGGGCACCTCCGTGTTTCGGATGGAGGTCCCTTTCGGGATCATCTCGCCCAAGTCCCCCGACGATCGGAGGCGCTACAGGGAGGAACGATTCAGGGGGTATTTCACCAATGCGCGCCCGGTTTCTCTGAGCCTTGAGAAGATGGGCCTGCACGGTATGGTCCCTGACCTCTACGAAGGATCTTGCTGTCAAAACCTCCTGGTGGGCCTCTGCGACGGGAACAACAACACCCTCAGCCTGGGCATCGTCACGCATATCGATCCCTCCGAGAAGATCGTCACGCTGCTTTCACCGATAGATGATACCGAGAGGATACGGTCCCTGCAGTTCGGCTCCATCCGGGTGAGGAAATCGGGGGAGGGGGGATGATTAATGCTCGACGTCCCCTGTTGCATTTGTGGGAGTGTCGCCGCTGTAAACAGATACCAAGAGGCACTCATTTGACCGCAGGAAATGTTGGAGTTTTTACGTCTATTATCTTGAATGCAGGGAGTGCATCGGTTTTTCCTCAGATGGTGGTAATGAAATTGCATATCAAAAAGGTTCGCGAATCTCTTTTTTGCAGGAGGCATGAAAGGAACTTTTGCAGGGGCGTTTTTGCTTTATAAGGAGGGATTGTTAAAATATAAATAAGAAGGGAGGAAAAAGAAATGAAGGGGGCCGGTAATGAACGAAGGTGTTATACCGCGCTGATAGTAATAATAGTTATTTCAATACTAGGCTATACAGCAACAGCGAGTGCTCAAAATAACGGCCTGCAGTCATATTTATACCCTTCGTATATACCTTCATATTTCGGATTGTCGATATTCGGGAATCCATTATACCCTGGTTTGAATGCAAGTTTCTTTTCCTCTTCATCATCCATTGCCCAAAATTTTCAAAACACACCCTGGACCTTATCTACGGTTCCGGGCCTTTCAAGCACATCCTGGACCTCTTCCACGGTTTCAAGCGCCCTGAGTCCCTTTTGGACCGCTTCATACACGGTTTCTCCATCATTATTGTTTGCGTCATTATCGGGGCCTGGGTTTGCAGCTTCCTCACGTGAAAGGTCTTCTGTAAATACACCGTTGGTTGTTGCGTCACTGTACGCATCACCATCGTTGTATCTATCGTCATATTCGCCGATAAATTGGATCGGTTGGCCGTTTGTCACCATGTATTCGAGGACCGGCCTGTGGGCCTGGCCTGCTATCCCTCCCGCTGAGGAGGATCTTGACGAGCTATGGGCAAAGATCCATGAAGCCGTTGAAGACGGCCTCCCCAGGACCGCTATAGAACATCTGAAGGAATTCATACCCATAGCCCTTGAAAAGGAAGAATACGGCCTTGCCATGAAGGGGCTCTGCAAGCAGCTTGTGCTCGAGGCCAATATCCAGGGCAATAAACCCGAGGAAAAGATAAACAGGCTCACCGAAGAGATAGGCAAGGCACCTGACCTGCTCAGACCCTTGTTGAGGCTAGTGTTGGCTCAATGGTACTGGCAATACTACCAGGACAACCGTTCGCGGTTTTCAGAGCGTGATGCCACTGCCGAAATTGATGATGCGGACTTTACCACCTGGGACCTGCCCAGGCTCTTTGACAAAATTGACGAACTCTACACCGAGGTGCTTTCACAAGAGGCACGGCTACAATCCATGTCCATGGAAACATTCACCGATTTTTTTGAACAAGGCACCGTTCCCGTGTCCTACAGGCCGACACTGTATGACTTCGCAGCCTTTTCCGCCATCTCCTTTTACCAGTCTGGCGATCAGCTCAGAAAAGAGCCGGAGGATGCATTCGAACTGGATGCGGATGCGAACGCCTTTGCCCCGGCTGCGGATTTCATACAGTATGTGCCCCAAACAACGGATACCTCATCCCCCATACTCAAGGCCATGAAGATATACCAGGAGGTGCTTGCCTTCCACATCAATGACCCGTCAAAAGAGGCCTTTGTTGACGCGGATATCAACCGGCTGATATTCGTCAATGCATATTCATTCGGAGAGGAAAAATCCACTCATTATATAACAAGGATGTCCGAGATCGCCGAGGCCCACCCCTCTATGCCCCTTTCCAGCCTGGCTTACTATTACTGGGCCCAGGAGATCTATAGCCAGGGTGACTTTGTTGGGGCGCACGCACTTGCCCAACAAGGGGCGACTCAGCACGCCGATTCAGCAGAGTCGAAGATGTGCCAATTCCTCCTGGCCCAGATAGAGGCAAAGGAGTTGACCCTGCAGAGTGAATATTCAGTGACTCCCGTATATGCTGAGGTGAGACTCGATTACAGGAACATTACCGAGGTTCATCTTCGTGTCGTTGAGGATCAATGGGATGATTTTTTGCATGAAGAGTATGGTTACCCAGACGATATTGATGATGAAAAATTTGGGCAACTCATTACAAAAACACCTGTGGCATCATGGTCAATAGCCCTGGAGCCAACCACGGATTACAAAACGCACTCCCATGCGATTGATCTCCCCTCCTTACAACCAGGTTATTACCGGTTGATCGCCTCGTGGCGACAGGATTTTGCAGAGCAGGAAAACGCCATACGAATAGCCACCTTCTGGGTGACAGGCATAGCCATGGTGACGAGGACGATAAATGGCGTATCCGGAGGTTTTATACTCGACGCCCATAGTGGGGCGCCTCTGCAAGGGGCCAAGGTCACCACCTTTCAACGTAACGAAGACGATTATTATCAGAAGAAAGATGTCACCTATGCAGATGAAAATGGCGCCTTTACCGTTTCCAGTGATTATCGAACCGTGCTGCATGCCCAATACGAAGGGTATGGATTGCTGAATTATGCCGGTTATTCGAGCGCCGGAAGCGAACCAGTCGAACGCCAACAGGCGGTATTCTTTACCGACCGGTCCATTTACCGGCCCGGCCAGATGGTTCATTTCAAGGTGCTGGCCATAAAAAGCAACGTGAATAACGACACCTATGACTTTCTGCCGAATACAGAACTGACTGTTGTATTCAGGGATTACAATTCCCAGGAGATCGACCATCTGGATCTGGTCACCAACGCCTTCGGCTCCGCTTCCGGCACATTTACCGCCCCCTCCGGACAACTCACCGGGAGGATGACCATAAGCTGCAGCCAGCCGAAAGGGAGTACAGGTGTAAGGGTGGAGGAATACAAGAGACCCGAGTTCAAGGTAACCCTTGAGCCGCCTGAGGAAGACAGCCGGTTGGATGAAGAGGTCGAGCTTTCGGGACTTGCCCTTGCCTACACCGGGGCGGCGCTTGACGATGCCACGGTCTCGTACAGGGTGGTTCGTGAGGTACGCTATCCCTATTGGCCCCAGTACTACTCATATTACGCCTCAAGTGCCAGGGAAATCGCACACGGCCGGCTTAAAACCGACCACGAAGGCACATTCACCATCCGTTTTATAGCCCGGCCTGATCGCTCCATCCCTGCATCTCAAAGGCCCGCATTTATCTTCAGGGTGTCGGCCGATGTCACGGACAGCACCGGCGAGACACGCTCAGCGAGCAAGACGGTACATATCGGCTATGTATCAATGGACCTGAATATCGCCGCCCAGGAGTGGCTGACCGATGACAAGCCCGTAGAATTGAGCATCTCCGCCATGACCCTGGATCAACAACCTCTCCAGACCAGCGGGACGATAACCGTATATAATCTACAACAGCTGCAACATCCGGTGCGATCCCCCCTCCTGGGGGTTCCTTGGGGAGAGGATGAGTATGGTGTGGATGAATCCGACTGGGAAACCTGGCCGGTGAATGAAGCAGTCGCATCCGCTGAGTTCAATACCCTGGAAGGTGCATGTCAGGCATCCTTTACCCTCCAATCCGGCGTATACAGGGCGATAGCCAGGGCACACGACAGCCATGGCGAGGAGGTCATGGCCATGCTCCCGATCATGGTGATCGACCCCGATACCTCCGCCTTTGATGTGCCTATCCCCGATATGGTGAAGGTGAAATCCGCGAGCCTGGAGGTTGGTGATACACTTGAAGCCGTTTGGGGCACCGGTTATCAGGAGGGTCATGCATTTATCGAGATCGAGCATAAAGGGCGAATCATAGAACAATACTGGACGGATGCGCAGAATACCCAGCAGCGAGTCACGTGGCCCGTTTCCGAGGAGTACCGAGGGGGATTTTACCTGCATATCACGCACGTGCATGACAACCGCGCCTATATCTCGGAAAAACGCATCGATGTTCCCTGGTCGAACAAGGATCTCGATGTGAGCTTTTCCTCCTTCAGGTCAAGGCTCGATCCCGGTGCTGAAGAGACCTGGACCATCCAGATCAAGGGGCCTTCGGCGGAAAATGTGGCCGCGGAAATGGTGGCGACCCTGTATGATGCCTCTCTCGACCTGTTTCAAATCCATAATTGGGCCGGACTCGGCAATATTTTCAGACAGGATTACAGCAGCCTCTCCATCGGGTTTGCCAACAAGGTCGGTTATGCCGAAAGTCGTGATTATCAGTGGAGGGATCTTGGCCCGAGTTATTCCAGCAGAACGTATACCCGGTTTCCCGATGATGTGGCTCAGGACTATGGCTCTTACTATGGCTATTATTATGGCTACTATGGTTACTATGGCTATTATGGTTATGGTGGCTATGGTTATGGTGGCTATGGTGGTTATGGCGGGATCTCTTATAATTATGCGCCAACGTATGCGTATGGGTCCATGTCGTACTCAGCAGACGGCACCGCGAAGGGTCTAAGTTACTCTGAAATCTACGGCTCCGCATACGGAGCAGTATATGGAGGAGAAACAGCAGTACCGGAAGAAGAGCTGACATCGGAGATCGACCTGTCCGATGTCTCGGCGAGGACGAATCTGAATGAAACGGCCTTCTTCTTCCCTCACCTGACCACGGATGCACAGGGTCAGGTCTCCATCACGTTCACCATGCCCGAGGCATTGACCACCTGGAAATTCATGGGCTTTGCCCATGCCAAGGACCTGCTCTGGGGCATGATCTCAGAAGAGACCGTGACCCAGAAGAGCCTCATGGTTCAGCCCAATCCCCCGCGTTTCCTGAGGGAGGGGGATATCCTTCTGTTCTCGGCGAAGGTGACCAACCTGTCCGAGCAGGATCAAACGGGTACCATCAGGCTGTCCCTTACGGACGCCGCAACCGGGCAATCCCTGGACAGCGGGTTCATCATCGGCAGCACCGATCAGGTGTTTTCCGTGCCTGCCAAGAGTTCCCGGTCCTATTACTGGGAGCTTCAGGTCCCGGGCGACTATACGGGCGTGCTGACTCATAGGGTTGTGGCCTCCACAGGCACGCTCTCGGACGGAGAGGAGGATGCCTTTCCCGTGCTCTCCCGCCGGGTCTTCGTGACCGAATCGCTCCCATTGCCCATTCGAGGGGCCGAGGTCAAGGTCTTCAGCTTTGACAAGCTCCTTGCATCGGGTGAATCGGATACGCTGGAGCATCAGGCACTTACACTGCAGATGGTCAGCAATCCGGCCTGGTATGCCGTGCAGAGCCTGCCGTACCTGACGGAACACCGGCATGAGTGTGTAACGCATATCTTCAACCGGCTTTACGCCAATGCCTTGGGAAGACATATCGCCGATTCGGACCCTGCAATCGAGGATGTCTTTGATCAGTGGCGGGGAACCGACGCATTGGATTCCAACCTGGAAAAGAATGAGGATCTCAAATACGTGCTCCTGGAGGAGACCCCCTGGGTCAGGGCTGCGGAGCGTGAATCCCAGGCCAAAAAACGCATAGGGCTTTTCTTTGATGACGAGCATATGGAGGAATCCCTTGCCGGCGCCTATGCCAAGCTTGCCCAGATGCAGCGTTCGGATGGGTCGTGGTCCTGGTTTCCCGGAGGGCCATCCAATTTCTATATGACCCTGTATATCATGACGGGTTTTGGCAGGCTGCGGCATCTGAATATCGATGTCGAACAGACCCTTGCCCTGAAAAGCCTCAGCTATCTGGACAATGAGATCAATGAGATGTATGACCGAATCGTACAGTACGGGCGGCTTGGACAAAACAATCTCTCCAGCACGATTGCCATGTACCTTTACGGGCGATCCTTTTACAAGGATACCCATCCCATCCCCAGTCACTGTCAGGCAGCGGTCAATTATTTTCTCTATCAGGCGTCCGTGTACTGGCTTGATTTGGGCTCACGACTCTCCCAGGGGCATCTGGCCCTTGCCTGTAACAGGTTCGATGACCAGGTGACCGCGCAGAAGATCATGGCCTCTCTGAAGGAGCGCGCCGTGTACGATGACGAGATGGGCATGTACTGGAGGGATCTGGAGCTCTCCTGGTGGTGGTACAAGGCACCCATCGAGACCCAGGCGGTGATGATAGAGGCATTCGATGAAGTGGCCGATGACCGGGAAGCGATAGAGGATCTGAAGGTATGGCTGCTCAAGCAGAAGCAAACCCAGAACTGGAAGACC
>JBLIRP010000074.1:0-18186 GCA_049472355.1 bacterium
AGCCTGCCGAACCGGCTGAAGAAGGGGGCCCAGGTCCGTGCGAGGCCCCGTTTAAGCAGGGAGAGTTCTTCTGCCTGATTCACGGGCGCTTGATTCATGGGATACCAGGTGTGCCGGGTGTTTTCCCGGGTTGAAGCGGTGGAAGTCGAGGCACTCCACCATGGCCTTGATGAAGCGGCGCGTGGAATAGGAACTCGCCTCCCGCGCCAGGTCGAATATGCGCCGGCGATACCCCTTCGGCACCTCGAACCGGTACACCCTCTCGTAGAGATCCATGAACCGGTAGAAGAGGTGTTCCAGAAGGGATGCCGGCAGGGTTTCCAGGGTGATCTCGTAGATATTGTAATCCCTGGTGAGATACAGCGTGTAATCCGGGGTGAAGGCAAAGACCACCTTCAGGAAGGAGGGCAACTGGTGCACATAGGGGATGCGAAGGTGGCCGGAATAGATAAGGGATGTCTTGGCCCCGGAGTAGCAGGTGGCCCCCTTCACCACCGCCTCATCTGCAAGGTCGGGCTCGTCGTTTGCCACCATGGACAGGGCGTTGAAGAAATTGACCGCCCGCGACCATTCATAGGAGTAGCGGTAGGTGCGGGAGGTCTCCGCCTCGTCGAACATGAGGATGATCCCCCTGAGGCCAAGCGCCCGGACCGCAAAGGCGCCCAGGCCGCTCAGGATGTTGCAGTATATGTTCGCCGCGGTGGTGTGGTCGTAGAGGGTGCCGAATTCCGCGAAGCCGGTCTCCTGCCCCTCGATCCATTCCCACAGCTCCGGGGTGTCCCGCTCATCCCGGATCCTTTCCAGTATCTTGCCAAGAAACCGGTGATCGGGAAGGGGATTCCGCTCGAGGTCCCTGCCGATGACGGTGAGCATCTCGTGAAGGGTATAGTACTGCCCCTGAAAGGGAAAACGCAGGTTCCGGATGAGGTGGCGGTACACCCTCTTGGGGAACCCCGGCTGGGCGTCGCCCGGATTGATCCCTACCAGGCCCACCGCATAGTTCAGATCGAATCCGCTCGCGTGCAGGTACTCAATCAGGTGGCTCTTGCCGCTTCCGTATTCACCCCGGATGACCATGGTGCCGGATGTTTCGTCCTGCAGCCACTGCCGCACCCGGTCCACCTCCTGCTCCCTGCCCACGGTCCACTCCCTGATGGCCCGGACAGGCACGATCCCCATGCGGAATGCCTCGATCACCGACCGGGCGTCCTCCGGTATGGGGGGTAAAATCTCCTTGGTGAGGGAGGGCCTGGGGAAGGGAAAGGGCTCTCCTTCTACAGGTTCATAGGCATCAATGAAGGTGAGGATGCTCCGTCTCAGCCACAACTGCACCGCGTGGGGGAACTGGACCAGGAACTCATGGCCGTGATGGCGCTGGTCGATGGCGATGCCCTCGCCGAATATGGGGTGGCGCACCCTGGGGCATTCCATTACGTCATCCCCTTCATCCCTCAAGGAGCTTTATGGTCTGCTCCCGGCTGAAGGTCCCCGTGGGCTCCTTGCGCAGGATGTGGAAGGCCCTGATGATCCCCTGGACAAAGAGCCTCACGTAGCCGATGTCGCCGAAACGGCGCTCATAGGCCTCATGGGCCAGGCCCTGGATCACGGGTGCGATGTCATCCGGGAAGGCGATCTCGTAGGCCTGCTCGTAGATGGCCCTGAGCCGTGTGCCCACCTCCTCCAGGAAGGCGATGGGCTCCCGCTCCATCCCCTCCAGGCGGATCTTCACCCCTGAAGGGTTGTAGAAGTCGAAGATGCTCGATACGCGCTGTTTCAGGGCCTCGTACACATTCGATGCCCCCTCGAAGATGTTCTCGTCGGGAAGGGCGTAGAAGATCATCACGTTCTTGAACGAGGCATGCCCGCACTCGTCGATGATCTCCCGCAGATTGCTGAGCATCAGCTCCCGCTGCTTGCTGCTCAGGCTGGGCACCTGCTCCGCCTCGTCGAAGAGGATCACCAGGCCCGCATACCCGATGTTCCTCACCCACTGGATCAGGGAGCGGATCATGGAAAAGGCGTTGCTTCGCTCGATGGGGTGAAGCAGGCCATACTCCTTGTGCACGTTCCTCTCATACCCCTCCAGCCGCAGCCACTGGATGATGTTCCGGAAGTCCTCCTCGCGCTCGCGGTGCAGGGAGAGGAAGGCATTGGCAACCGCACGCGAAAAGTTCACGTTTTCGATGTTGTGCTGCACGGACCGGGCATAGTCCTCGATCTCCCTATCCAGGGTCTCTGCCTGGAGCCCTGCCTGCCGGAAGATCTCCGCCTGCCGCTCGTACCAGGTGGCGATGAATGCCTCGACCCCCTTTTCCTGCCCCTTGAGGAGCTCTTCCGGGGTCATCGGGTACATGAGGTTGTTGACGATCGCCCGGTATACCAGCTCCAATCGGTAGAAGGGGGCCTCCTCGGAGCTCAGGTTCACGTAGCTCACCACGAAGTTCTCCTGCCAGGCGAGTTCCCTGATGTTGTAAAGGAAGTGGGTCTTCCCGCCCCCGTAAGCCCCGATGACCAGCTTGAAGGTCGATCCGCCGTCCTCCTTGATGAAGGTCTTCAGGTAGTCGTCATCGATGAGGTGCAGGTAGTCGTCGAGCCCCACCGTAAAGTACTGGAATCCCCATTCGGGCGGTGTGCCGAAGGAGCCCACCGTCTCGATGACCCGCCGTGCGATGTGTTTGTCGATCCGGTTATTCATGTCCTGTGTCTTTTCCAAGGGTTTATGGTCCAATTATTCCGTTCACCGGCGCACCCTACCGGGGTGCACGGGAGATGAAGCACACGGAGGCGAAATGGGTGCCGTCGCCGCGCGGGCTCTGCGGGACCCAGAGGTTTTCCTCCATCCGCTTGGTCTGCTCCCGGCTGGCGATGCCCAGGCGCAGCTCGTGGTCATTATACTGGCGCCGCTTCGTGCGGAAAAGGTCGTAGCTCAACTGCACCCGGCCGTAGCTTGTGAAGTGCTCCCTGCGGGGGTCCGCGAGAAATTTTGTGCCCTGCTTCTGCCAGGCGATCTCCCCGAGCCATCGGATGATGGGGAGGGTTGCGCCGGGGGCGAGCCCCTCCCGGATGATACACCGCCCATACGCATCAAACAGGAGCCTCAGGAATTCCTCTTCGTCCTTGAAGCTTGCACCCTCCAGGTCCTTGTACAGCGTGGTGACTGTGTCCGTGATCGAATCCACGGACAGCCTCGCCTTTCCCAGCAGCTCGATCCTGGGGCCGAACCAGATCCGGACCTGCCCCTGGGTGAGCAGAAATTCGAGGGTAAGAAGCCCCACCCGCAGCTCCGGAACATTGCCGGAGATCTGCCATCCCTGCTCCCGGAACCGCCGGTCAAGCTCCGCCCCTAAATAATTCCTGAGTGTCTGTTTTGCAGGATCGAGGAGCCTCTTTTTCTCCTCCACAAACTCCCGCACCCTTTGCAGGTCCTCACGCAGGTCCTTGAGGTCTTCGAATTGGGCGAGCCTCTCCTCAATCTTTCCAAGCCGCTCCTCAACCAGGTAGGCATTCTTCTCAATGTCCCTTTCCAGGGTCTCCCCCTCCTTGAGATACTTCTCCAACTGGGCGAGGTCCCGCCTTCCCTGATTCAGTTTTTTCCGCAGTTCCTGATACGTGGAACCCATATGGTTAAACCTCCGAAATAGACAGTTTACCAGAAACAGGGGAAAAATGCCAAAAAAAGGGGCATCCACATTATTCCCTGTCTTTTGGGAGGGGCCATGCCGCTATGGATGCGGATCAATCCTGTCAAACAACCCCCTGATTATTCGACATCCATTCCTTCATGCCTTAGAATATGGTTTATGAGAACGGTCGCCTGTCACCAGCCCATCTATATGCCATGGCCCGGATTCCTTTACAAGGCGCTCAAGGCGGATGTGGTCGTGCTCCTGGACAATATCCAGTTTCCCCTCGGGATCTCCTGGGTGAGCAGAAACCGGCTCAAGAACCACAACGGGGCATTCTGGCTCACCGTGCCCGTGTGGAAGAAGGGGAGGGGGAAGCAGCGGATCGACGAGGTCGCAATCTGCAATGATCGGGAGTGGCAAAGGAGGCAGTATGCGAGCATCACCCATGCCTACAAAAACGCCCCCTATTTTGGTGAACATGAGGAGTTCCTCAAGGAGATCTTCAACAGACGGTGGGAGCGCCTCGTCGATCTGAACACGGCGGTGCTCACGTATCTCTTTGACGCCCTGGGGATTACCCGTGAGATTATCATGGGTTCGTCACTCGGAATCGAGGCCCGTGCCGAGGGATTGCTCATCGGCATATGCAGGAGGGTCAATGCCGGCTGCCTGGCAAGCCTCTCCTTCGGCAGGAAATACCTTGACGAAGCGACATTCAGAAAACAGGGGATCGAGGTGCGGTTGTATCGCTACACCCCCCCTGTGTATCCGCAGCTATGGGGTGATTTTCTTCCCAACCTCTCGACGCTCGATCTTCTGTTGAATTGCGGCGGCAGAAAAGGCCTGGAGATCTTGCAAAAGCGGTGATCTTCCGGCGGACATTACCGCATGCCGCCTCCCCAGTGCCCATCAGTCGCATCCCCTGGCAATGCCTGCCTTTTCCAAGAAAAAGAGGCTACTTGCTCACCCTACCGTTAAAGAGGGTATAAAAAGGAGGCGCATAAATAGTTATTTAACGGTAGGGTGAGCAAATCGCCTGCAGATGGTTGCCGGATCCAGGAGGAAAGGGTATCTTCCGGGCATAAGGGGAAAGGATCAGGCAACCGTTTTTCTACATATATACAGACGAAAAACGCATGCCTCAGATTACGTTCCTTCCTAAATACCCGAGGCATTGTGTAACATGCCTGCCCATGAACAGTTTTTACAATACCTTGGATTTATTGAGTTTGAATCTTGCTCTTAAAAGGGCTGGTATGACTGAGCAGGCATGAAGGGGAGTAGTAACCATATTGACATAATTGCTGCCCGGAGAATATACTTGTTTATAGAAACAGTAACTCTTTATAAAAGAGAGATTTTTATTCCATCGATCAAATTTTCAAGACTCGCAAGGTGTTGTATGAATCGAAGCAAGGATTGGTTGGAACAGGCGGAATTGGATTTACAGCATGCGGTGAATTCCAAAAAAAATAAAGACTTCAACTGGGCTTGCTTCGCATCGCAACAGGCCGCAGAAAAGGCCATAAAATCACTCTACCTTTATCTCCACATGGAAGGCTGGGGGCACGTGATAAAGAATCTGCTTGAGGAAATCAGTGAAGATATAGAAGTACCACATAATTTGTTTACCGCTGGAAAGAGATTGGATCAATACTATATACCAACAAGATATCCAAACGGATTTGACGCAGGGAAACCTGCCGACTTTTATACCGAAGAGGATGCCCAAGAGGCCATCGATTATGCCAAAGAGATCATTGAATTCTGTAAAAACAAAATCAGTCCATAGGGATATAGTCATTAATCGACTGAAAGAATGGGCATATCAGATTACGGAAGAACATGAGGAAATCGTGAAAATTGGCTATTTTGGCTCATATGCGCGGGACGACTATACCCCATCCAGTGACCTGGATATTTTGATCGTCGTTAAAGAGTCACCAAAACCTCCCCATAAGCGTCTCCTCGACTATTCCATAGATCATTTCCCAGTGGGTTGTGAGCTATTCGTATTTACCGAGGAAGAGCTGGAGAGAAAAAAGGCATTGAAAAGAGGATGGATGCATACGATCCTCAAAGAAGTTCAGTGGATTTTATCCTGAGATAGGCTAACATTCCGTATCCAACCGCTGCCGTTAGGTATTTACATCGCAATAATAAATTCCTAAAAATTGCCTCGATTAAAGTTCATCTTAGTCAGATGAAGTTTTGACAAAGCACAGCTGTGGTGAGCGTTTATTATGCTATGCAGTATTCCTATACTGTCCGGGATGGAACCCTGAAATGATTCATTGGTACAAGTCACCCCGAAAACGTAACTCGCGTGGGGCACGTACCGTCAATTTTTTATCGAACACGGATCTTCTTTCTTTTCGTAGCGACCAAAGGGGCATGATTGTTTCATGATGCGGTCTCATTCCTGATATGGCCTCTTTGGAAGAACTTATCAGCCTCAATCACAAGGGTATGACTATTTTCGGGCGTGTGCGTGCCTTTGTTCGAAGGGGGGGTGATCGGCTCTCGCTGGATCTATTCAAATAGTAGCATATCGCTTTCTCTCTCTATTCTTTTCCATTATTAATTTTACATAGGAAGAGATTGCTGTGAAATCAGTATCGTTTCGAGGATTACTCCTCGGCATTGTTCTCGTTGCATCCTTTGGTTTGATCTGTAGCACCGTGTCCGCGCAGTTTGGTCCTTCTTGGTATCAGACCGATATCCGCGGGCCCTCATGATACCAGAGCGGTGTGGGCGGCCCCTGGTGGTCGTCCCTTTTATCTGCCTTATAAAAAAGGCACAGCGTGGGAAAGCGTCTTATCACATATACCCGCGGGGGAAACCCTGCGGGGTTTTTTTATGTGCATCCGGCAGGGCGCACACATAAAAAAGGGCCCCTTCCCGCAAAGGCGGGAAGGGGCCCTTTGGATGGACGTATGTTGCCTTAATAAGGTTTAATAAATTCTTGTTGGATAGCCGCCAACGCCGTAGCCACCGAAGCCACTATAATAGCCGCCAAAGCCACCAAAACTGCTGGCACCGGTATAGCCTAAGCCGCCGCCGCCGGGATAGCCATAACCGCCACCATAGCCACCACTCCAGAGCGACCTAAAGGGACCCAGCATAAATCCGGATCCTCCAAATCCAAGCCCTTGATACATAGAGGTCATACTCTGACTGCCAAAAAACGGGTTATAGGATTCGGAAGTAGAGTATTGAGGGGCCCCATACGTGCCCATCATATAAGAGAGTGGAGAAGTAGGGAATTGAAACATAGGCCCCGTAAAAAGACCGCCGATGGCACTGCCTCTGGAGGATGACGAAACCGTTCCGGTCATTGCCCCCATCCAATCGGGCATTGCGTATGAAACGGTTACATTGGGGAAAATTTCTCCCCGCATCAAGTCATACTGGCTCGTGTATTGACGGCCGGTATAATAGCACATACCTCCAATGCAGGTCCTTTCTTCCTCATAGGCCTTCCCCGATCTTGCAGGTTCCTCTGCAGCCTTGGCGGCGATTCCGTGAAATCCCATAACCAGGCAGACGGCGACAAGGCATATGAATATTGTGGTAAAAATCCTCCTGCTCATAGTATTCTCCCTTCTTTTAACTAAAAATCCTCTTTTTCAGGATTGTCCCTCTCTATCCCCAAAAGTTGCAAAAAGAAGTGGAACAAATCATATATCAAGCAGTTACATCACCTCCCCTTGCGCCTCTCTTGCGATATCCTTTGAACCAGGATTATTGGCTTTTTATACGATCTTTCCTCAATAGTTCTGTGATGGTTGAAGATCCAGTGATCAACGGGAAAGAACGAAGGTTATACTATCAATGAACGATTGCGAATAAGGGTAAAAATGTCAATGTGTTACAGAAGATCAAACGAACGAGAACCGCTGGTGAAAAGCGAGTGAATACGCGTTTTTTTTGATTGTCGCACAATGCCCCGCTGTCAAGTCTTTGGAACAGGGATTTTTAATATAAGATCTATATCTATTATAAGCATATCTTGTATGACAGTTCTTGTCAAATGGAACGGACCTCACCATATCGGTTGGTTTAAGCATCTACCGCGCCATATGTCTTTGCGGTATGATTGAATGGGGACCTGTATCGAGAATTTGAGGGCATTGATTATCGCGATATATCGAAGTCCTGTGAGCATAATCATTGGAATAATGCAGGGCCTTCGAGGTCCAATGGATGCGGATTTCAGTCATGATCGACTGCCGAGCGAATATGCGCACGGCTTGATATGATGCAATGAAAAAAAATCCGTTATCTAAGGAGAACCATCCACATGCATGCTCACTGCGGGCTGCTCACGTGAAGCAGAGGCTCATCCCCGGATATGAACTCTTCACACGGATATCCGCCATCCGTTCGATGAACGCCTCTCGATCATCACCGGTCCCTATGCATTCATGTCGCAGATCAGGAATCAGCAGATCAGGGATCGCTTTTATTTAAAGGCGGTTCTTGGTACACTAAGGATGGTTCATGCGCATATCGTACGGTATTGGACATCGAAGGGTATCACGATGATTGACAAGGAAAAACCGATGGCATCGAGCGGCCTCACGGATGGCCCGTTTCGGCGGTCTCCGGACCGGCCGCAGGTGTATGTCTCAGCAGGGCAGGGGCCCTATGCAAACACCAGGGCGGTGCTGGCCCGGATGGACCTCTCCCCTGCCCGGGGCAAACGGGTCCTGCTCAAGCCCAATGCCGGACGGGTCGCGCCCCCCGGCTCGGGGATCACCACCCATCCCCGGGTGATCGCCGCTGCCATGGATGCGTTCATGGAGGCAGGGGCTGAGGTGGCGGTGGGGGAGAGCCCCATCGTGGGGGTAAGGGCGCTCGATGCATTCGATTGCATGGGGCTCACCCGGATCGCGCGCGAGCGCGGGTGCCGTGTCATTGACCTGGATGTGCATCACTTTGTGGGGGTGCGTATTCCGGACGGACGCGCCATCAAGTCCCTCAAGGTCTGCCCGGAGGTGCTCGAATACGATATCGTGGTGTCCGTGCCGGTCATGAAGATGCACATGCACACCGGGGTGACCCTTGCCGTGAAGAACATGAAGGGGTGCCTGTGGCGCCGGAGCAAGGTTCAACTCCACATGTTGCCCCCGGTGGAGGGGTGTGACGACAAGCCGATCGATGTCGCGATCGCCGACATGTCCTCAGTGCTTCGGCCGCACCTTGCGATCATCGACGGCACCGTGGGCATGGAGGGGCTCGGCCCGAGCGCCGGCAAGGCCAAGCCCTTCGATGTGATCGTGGCAGGGGCGGACGCCTATGCGGCGGATGCAATAGCGTGCAGGTTGATGGGCACGCAGGCGGAAAGGATACCGCACCTTCGCATCGGCGCGGGCCGCGGGTACGGGGTGATCGATCCCGGTGCCATCCTGGTCGTGCCGGGGGACTGGGGCCAATGGATCTCCCCGTTTTCACCGCCCCCCGAGCATCTTTCCATTGAATTCCCGGGCATCACCATCCTGGACAGGAATTCCTGCAGCGCATGCCAGTCGACACTCCTCTTGTTCCTGAAGCATTACGGGGACCGGCTTGCCGACTATTTCCCGCAGAACAGGGGCATATGCATCGCCATCGGCAATGGGCATGAGAGCCTGCCGGAGGGCACCCTGTGCATCGGGAACTGTACGATCCTTCACCGGGATTGCGGCATCTTCATACCCGGATGCCCCCCGGTGAGCAGCCAGATCCTGACCGCACTCTCGGGCAAGCCGTCGGTGGACCGTATCGACGGCCACATGGAGGGGCAGGATACCAAAAAGGGCCCCCCTGATGGAGACTAGTGCATCGTCAGTGGAGGCGCTCGCCCGCGTCATGTTCGAGTCCATTGCCCGCGACTTCCCTGTTTCCTGCGCAAGCGATGAGTTTTACTATTTCCCTCAACTGCGTCTTTCCGATCCCGACTGGGAGGTCTGGGACCGCTTCTCCCCGCAGGGGGTGGGGGATCTCGCCAACCGGCTCTCAGCCTGGGAGGATGCGTTTGCCCGATGTGCCGCCGCTGGTTCTGTTGACGCGGATACCCGGATCGACCTGCACCTTCTCACCGGTTTCGCCCGCACCCTCAGGGAGCAGGTATCCGAGGTCAGGACCTGGCAAACCCAGCCCACGGTTCCCCTCACCCTTGTCTGCATGGGGCTTGCCGAGGCCATGGCATCGGAAGACCCGGACGCCAAATACGCCAGGGCCAGGGGACTTCCCGCGTTTCTTGATCAGGCGGGGGAGAACCTCGTCGATGTGCCGGTGCACTTTCGCGACCTCGGCCTGGAGATGGTGGAGGACACCCGGAATTATCTCCTCTTCCTGAAGGGGATGATCCCCGAGATGGACCCGGCCATCGAGGCCCTGGACCGATTCGGGCGTACGCTCAAGGGTGCGTCGACCCGCCAGGGGTTTCTCCTGCCCCCTGCCATGGTGGAGCGCATCATCCGCTTCCACATCCATTGCGACATGGACATGCAGGAGGTAGCCCGCACCCTCGATGAGGAAATCGAGGAGATGCGCCGGGTGCTGGAAGGGGAGGCCGGGCATCTCGTACCGGAACCTCGGGGAGGTTCCGATCCCCTGTGGAGGGAGGTGCTGGACAGCATTCCAGGGCCTGAGATCGGAGAGGCCGGGGTGATCGGCCTCTATGGAGGTGAGGTACAAAGGCTTGCCGATCACTGCCGGGGGCATGGATTGATCCCGAAAGGCATGGGTTCATCCTGCCCGGTCCGTGTCCTGCCCATGCCGTCCTATCTTTCGGCGATTCGCACCGCCCCCAGTTACAGCATATCCCCCGGTCATCCCCCTTCGCAGGGGATATTCTACATCTTCGAAGACCAGGGGACGGACGAGACACGGCAAAGGTATCACCGTGAATACAGGATGCTCGCCGCCCATGAAACCTATCCCGGGCATCACCTCCTGGATGCCGCACGCTGGGGCCTGGTCCGGTCCTGCAGACGACCTGTTGAGCGGCCCATCTTCTATGAGGGGTGGGCATGTTTCGCCGAGGAGATCCTGAGACGAACCGGGTATTTTGCAGGGCCCGCGGATCGATTCCTGCTTGCCAAGCGGAGGCTCTGGCGGGCCATCCGGGGAAAGGTGGACATCGGTCTTCAGACCGGGAGGATGGATATGGAGGCGGCTGCGCAATGCCTCATGGAGACGGGGATCGGCAGGGAACAGGCCGTGTCGTCGGCTCGTCGCTACCCGTTGAACCCGGGATACCAGTTGTGCTACACCATGGGGTTGCACAGGTTTCTCCACCTGTGTGACCGGTTTGGAGGCGGCGATATACGGGGATTTGCCGGGAGGGTTTTGACGCAGGGAGAGATCGGTTTTGACGACCTTGACAGGATAGTCGCGTGAAAGGGGACCTGATGGCGGAGCGGTTTTGGGGATATCATTCGGAATGGAACCTGGGAAGCCCGGGTGGCTGGGACTATCAACGGATCACCCAGACCATCGGCAAGGCGGTGTGGCAGCGACTCTTTCGAAAACGATCCATCGATATAGACCTTGACTTCGACCATCCCTTCCTCCATCCGGTGAACGGGTTTGTGGCCATGCTGCAGGAGGCGCACCGGTCGCGGGAGGGCTCCGGCCCGGGCTTGATCGCCGTGGTCGCCGAACAGGAGACCCTGGAGGTGGTGGTGGAAAACAGCAACCTGGTGGCGCACCTTAACGCCGTGGAAGGGCTCTCCGGCGCACTCATGGCGCCGCACGAGCTCGAGCTTCGAAACGGGCGCGTCTGCTGGAAGGGACAGCCGGTATCCATTATCTTCATGGACTTCAATACGGACGTGCTCCTCGACCTGCACCGCAGGCACGACCTGACCCCCCTGCTCCAGGCCGTTGGCGAGGGGAGGGTCATCAACCCGCGGGGCACCGAGCCGATCAATGCCAAGAGCATGTTCGAGGTGATCACCGATCCTCGCAATGCCGGGCGTTTTCACCAGGAGACCATTCAGCGGACCCCCTGGACGCGGCAGTTCTATCCCCGAAAGACCTTCGGACCTCAGGGGGAAGAGATCCCGGACCTGGTCGAATGGACCCGTTCGCACTGGGAGGGGCTGGTGCTCAAGCCCGAGCGCGGCTATTCCGGCAAGGGGGTGTGCGTGGGGGGGATTCACCATGATATCGACGATATCATCGAACGGGCGCTCCGGAAGGGCGACTATATCGTCCAGGAAAAGATCCCCCTGCATCTGTGGTCGGAGATGCTGCCGGAGCTCGATATGGCGGCCCGGACCGTCACCGAGGTCTCCTTTCAGACGGATTTCCGCTGCCTTTTCGGTGGACACGGCCTGTTCGGCTTTCTCGGACGCTATGGAGGGGTGCCGACCAATGTGGGAAGCGGGGGCGGGGTGCAGCCCCTGGGGGTGCTTCGCTCCACCATGGATGTGGGTGAGGCAACGCAGCGGATCAACGACGCGATCCTTGCCATGGACTTCGGCGACGTGCTGGAGGCGGTGGAGCACCAGATGAAGATGTCCATGGATCATCGGTTCACCTATCTTCTGGGTCCCATCAAGATGGCCCTACGGCCTCGGTTGATCACCCCCGGTCAGATGGAGGCCCTGGAGGCCTACTGCGCGGGCATCTGGTCCGACTGCCTCACCATGGAGGGGATGTGGCTGTCCGGCGACCTGGGGGTCAACGTCACCATCGAGCCCGAGGAGATGGCGATCATTCGCTCCCAGTCCTGGGGAGGGTCGCCGGCCATCTTTGCCTCGGACGGGTTGTTCAGCTTCGGCGCGCACAGGAGATGAACGGATGATGGCCATGCATGTTGATGAGGACTGGTGGAAGGGGCTTTTCGATGAGGTCTATCTCCTGACCGATGCACGGTCCGTGTGCAACGATGCACTGACCGCACAGGAGGTCGATTTCCTCATCCGGGTGCTGAGGCCGGAAAGGGACGCACCCATACTGGATCTGTGCGGAGGGCAGGGGAGGCATTCCCTCGAGCTGTCCAGGCGCGGGTTCATGAACGTCACCGTGCTCGATTATTCACGCTGCCTCGTGGACCTGGGGAAAAGGAGGGCCAGGCAGGAGAATCTCGAGACCCGTTTCATTCAGGCAGATGCGAGAAATACCGGTTTGTCCGCACAGAGCTTCCGGCACATCATCATCATGGCCAGTTCCTTCGGATACTTCGTGAACGATGATGAAAACAGACGGCTCCTCACCGAGGCCTTTCGGCTGCTCGAGCCACAGGGATTGGTGCTGCTGGACCTTCCCGACCGGGACCATGTGGTGCGAAACTTCAAGCCCTTTTCCAGCCACGAGGTCGACGCGGACATCACCGTCACCCGCGAGCGGATATTGGGGGACGACATCATCTACAGCCGGGAGATGGTCATGTCCGAGAGCAAGGGGTGCGTGCGCGCCACCACCTACTGCACCCGCCTGTACACCGAGCAGAGGATCTCGGCCCTGTTGCGCTCTGCAGGGTTTTCCTCGATAGAGTGCACCAAGGGCTTCATGAATCGCGCCCGCCAAGGGGACTTCGGCTGCATGACCAACCGGATGATCGTCACCGCACATAAGGATAGCGATAGCAATAATGCGATCCTGCAATGAGATCTCTCGTTCACAACAAAGGATACACGTTTACAAAAACGAATAATTGGCTTTGGGTTTTTACGTGAAGATAAAACGGATCTAAATTTCAAGCGGTTCGACGGCATCAACAGACAGGTTTCAAACAAATCCCCCCGGATTGTCGATAAAAAATTATAAATTTATACCAACGTGTTCGAGCAGCGAGCGACCGTTTTTGTATCTGTGCAACGGTATGATATCTTTGCCTTTGGAGACGGCTTCCATGAATCTTGTTTCATTGACGGTAAGCGGAATTATATGTGTCATGTCGATCTTTCTCATCTTTATGGTGTACTGTTTCATCACTACGCATTTTCGTCCGAAACGTGAGAGCACCCTACAAATCACGCTGCAGGAGAAAGACTGGGCGGAACGGCGGCAGGATCCGAGGATCGGCATCCAATGGCCGGTCCGGATAGAGACCTCCGAGGGGACCATAGATGGAGTGACAAGGGATATCAGCCTTGGCGGGGCGTTCATCTGCTGCAAAGAGCCGCTCCCCTTGCGTGAAACCTTCAGCCTGATCCTTGCCTCACCCAACTTCAGTTGGTCATTGGAGGTCACCGGAGAGGTGGTATGGTCCAATGCCAATGTACCGGCTGACAAGGTCGTCAACAGGGGGATGGGCGTCCGGTTCATCCATGTCTCCGAGCAGACGCGAGTGCTTATCAACCAGGCGATCTCGGACAGCCTCCATGCCGTCCGTTTCTGAATGGAAAAGCACGCCCGGAAGGGGCTCCGGGACCTCAGGGAACCTCGGGGATGTTTCTTCCGTAGAAGATCTCGATCATCTCCTTGTTCAAAAGCTTCTTGAGCTTCTGCTCTTCACCGGGGGGCAGGTCCCTTTTCGACCTTCCGAACAGATAGTTGTCAAGGTCGAATTCCTTCAGAATCATCTTGGTATGGAAGATGTTCTCCTGATAGATATTCACATCAACCGCCTGGTAGTTCTTCAGGAGATCCTCTTTGATAAAGTTTTGGATCGAGTTGATCTTGTGATCAAGGAAAACCTTTCTTCCCCGGGCGTCCCGGGTGAATCCCCTGACCCGGTAATCCATGACGATGATATCCGATTCAAAGCTGGTGATGAGGAAGTCTAATGCATTCAACGGGGATATCCTTCCGCAGGTGGATACGTCGATATCCACCCGAAAGGTGGTGGTCCCGCTTGCCGGGTGTTTCTCCGGATAGGTGTGGACGCTCAGGTGGCTTTTATCCAGGTGGGCGACGATACCCTCGGTGCACTCCTCCACACCCTTTCTTTCTTCCGCGATCAATACGGTGACGCTTGCGCCGCGGGGGATATAGTCCTGACTGGCGATATTGAGGATGTTCGCACCGATGATCTCTGAGACGCGCTTGAGGATGTCGGTCAGCCTGTCGGAGTTGTATTTGTCGTCGATATACTGGAGGTACCCGCTCTGTTCCTCGGGATTCATCGCATAGCAGACATCATAGATATTAAAGCTCAGCATCTTGGTAAGGTTGTTGAATCCGTAAAGTTTTAACCGTTTTTTGATCGGCTTGATGTTCACTGTTTACCCTTTTCTGCGACGCTGCAACCGGTTTCGCGACATCCTGGGCAGGGGCAGGATTTTCCCTTCTTCATATGTTCCATGCCTGCGGTTATGCCGGGTAAGAATTTGTTTTACAATTAAGGAAAGTATAATCACGGGGAGGGGCGTTGTCAATGAAGGGATTTGGACCACGCCGGGGTCGAAATGCTTCCCCTTATCGTTCAGAATGATCTCCACCGACCTTTCGTGGGTGAATGCCTTTTTATACGGCCGATCCGAGGTGAGTGCATCGTA
The DNA here is from genome assembly GCA_049472355.1 of bacterium. GTDB lineage: Bacteria > SZUA-182 > SZUA-182 > DTGQ01 > JAFGSM01 > JBLIRM01. The sequence continues at coordinate 15,065 of JBLIRP010000074.1, forward strand.
GAAATCGGCAAGGGCCACGATACGCGCAGAAAGGGGGATCTCCTCCCCCTTCAGTCCGTTCGGATATCCGGAACCGTCCCATTTCTCATGATGGGGCGCATGTTCAGGCTCCCCCCTGCAGGACCGCTTCGATCGTCGCAATTACCATGCATGGATTAAAGGGCTTTTCAAGGCATACCGTTATGCCGTATGCCTCCATAAGCGCCCGGTGATTCTCTTTGTTAAGGACGCCCGTCATTGCGATAATGGGAATCGGTGCGGTTGAGGGGACCCGCCGCAGCGACTGGGCGATCTGGAATCCGCTCATGCCATCCATTTTCAAGTCGAGGAGTATCACATCGGGCTTCAGTGAGAACACGGTATCCAGGGCGGAGGTGCTCTCACTGATCGCAATCGCCTCATATCCCTTTAATGAGAGTGCCTCTTGAAGCTCCTCTATCAGGTCCTTGTCATCATCCACGATCACTACCTTCTTGACGGACATTTTCCCTCCTCCGGGCACTGGAACAATCACGTGAAATAGCGGGCATCAATGGCCAGGCAAATGCCCTTTCCCGATATCGCCGGGTCTCCGGCATGTCGTCGAAATGCCCTCAAGTACACATCCACATCCAGTAGCACATGTCGTTATTCACATCACTGCATTCATTATAATAAAAGTGGGGGCGGACCGCCATACCTGAACCCTATACTGCCTTGGTCGAACAGCCATCTTTGCATTATCGCGGGTTCTGCCGCCACATGCGCGTATCGTTGCATGATGATCTGTTACCTGCCCCTTTCGCTCCTTTTAATAGACGAAGTGGTTTTTCATTTTCCCCATGCGAGACCGCATCCCATTATTCTCCCTTGCGATCTGCGCGTTCCGGAGCGATGAAAAATAGGGTGGTGAATTGCACTATTTGGGCTTAAGCGATTAGTAGTGCGGTGGGTCGGTCGATGGATTCACAGGGAGGAACATCAGGACATATGAGGAAGGGGAGGGACAGAACAAAAAAGTGCACATATGGGCGAGATCGTTTCCCTTCATGTACTTCCCTGTAACACCCCCTCGATTGTGGCAATCACATCGCGAGGGTTGAAAGGCTTTTCAAGACAGATCTTCATACCGCAAAGATCCATGAGCGCCAGGTGCTTTTCCTTGTTAAAGAAGCCGGTCATTGCGATAATGGGGATATCGGCGGTTGATGAGAAGCGTTTGATATGTTCCGCCACATCGAATCCGCTCATGCCATCCATTTTTATATCGAGGAGGATCACATCCGGTTTTGTGGTATACGCGGCAAATGGAGCAATGGTGCTCCTGGAGATCGGGATTGTCTCATAACCATGAGAGGTGAGTGCGTCTTGAAGCTCTTCCAGAAAGTCCCGGTCATCATCCACAATCATGACCCGTGTGTTTGCCATTGGCCCCCCCTTATGACTCATTGTGAATACGTGTAATGATACGAACTCTCTCCGCTGTCTCGATAACAGAATCCTGCAACGGATGCACTTGCCGTCTCAGAAAGAACGAACCCTGATATGTTCCGGTGTCGAGAGAATTCCGCGGCATCCTCGTCAATGGTAACGAATACCGTGGATGCCGGACGCGATCATCAGGGCTCCCTGAATGCATGTTTTTATTCTCGTGCATGCTGCGTGGGCAGGGTCACGGTGACCGTTGTCCCCTTATCTTTTTGACTTTCAAGGTGTATACCGCCATCGTGCAGGTTGACGATCTGAAAACATACGGTGAGTCCCAGCCCCGTTCCCTTTGATTTCGTCGAGAAGAAGGGCTCGTACACCATGGTGAGATTTTTTTCGCTTATCCCTGAACCGCTGTCCTTGACGTATATACTGACGAACCCGTTGCCCTCATGCCGTATCCCCACATCTATTGTACCCCTTCGATCCTTCATGGCATCGCACGCATTGTTCAGGAGATTGTTGAATACCTCCCGTATCTGAACAGGATCCCCCTCGATATAACACGTTCCGGGTATACCGAATTGTTTTCGAATCGTGATCCCCTTATCCTTCACCCTCTCGAGAATGTCACCGATACATTCGTCAAGGGCATGACAGATATCCATAGGTTCAAAACAGGGCGTCTTGATGCGGGAATAGAAAAGGAGATTATTGATGATCTGGTTGCTCTCCGCTATCTGCTTTTCTATCTTTGTCAGATGCCTGTCGAGGGAGGCATCCTGTGTCTTGAATCGTATGTTATAGGTCGCGGTCTCGATGACGGTGAGGGGATTGCGCAGTTCATGGGCAACGGTTGCGGCAAGCATGCCAATGTCTGAAAGACGCTGTGCATCGGACAGCTTCTTTTGGACCCTCAGCAATTCCTCCGTCTTTTCATTCACCAGCCGCTCGAAGGTCTCCTTGTCCCTCTTGAGGACCATTTCAGCCTCCTTGAGCCTGGTGATATCGGTGACGATGCCCAGGATGACCTTATCCCCCTCATAATCGATTAATCGTGTGGTGAGCATCGATTCTATTCGTCTCCCATCCCTGGTGATATTGACGAATTCGAATGGGGACACCTCTTCGCCCTGCATGTGCCTCCTAAAATTCCCCCTGACGATTTCTTGAAATTCCGGTGCAACCAGGGAAATGTAGTCGAAATCGGGTGCATAAAACTCCTCCTTTTTGTATCCCATGATCTCTTCACACCGCCTGTTGGCATACAACACCTTGCCCCGCTTGTTGATAAAGATCATGTTCGGCGAGTTCTCTGAAAGGGCCCTGAATTTCGCCTCGGAGTCACGCAAGGCCTGCTCCGCCTTCCGTTGTTCGGTGATGTCCCGGATGACGGTGACGATACTGACCACCCTTTTCCCTTCGAATACGGGTATTTTGCGCGTCTCGGTGATGAATTCCTTCTCCCCGATTGTCTGGCGTTCCTCCGTAATGAGGGCCTCTCCGGTCTCGAATACCGTCCGGTATTCCCGGCGAACCCTCTCCGGTAAAAACGGAAAGACCTCGAACACGGTTTTCCCGATCACATCGGTTGGAATGCCCAGCCTCTCGTTCCACTGTTTGAAGGTCTTGTTGAAGAGAACGAATCGCAGGTCGGCATCAACAACATGGATGGCGTCCCCCATGGAATCCAGGGTGGAGCGGTACTGGATTTC
>JBLIRP010000075.1:0-18117 GCA_049472355.1 bacterium
GACTAGGCAGTATTTTTCGGTTCTGTGCCTCAGTTTAATGGTACTGTTCTTAAGTGTTCTTTTTACTTCATTTACTCTGCATGCCCAGACCACCTACAATCCCTACTCCTATAGTCCTTACGGCTATTCAGGCTACGGCTACAGTCCCTACGGATACTCAGGCTACGGCTACAGTCCCTACGGATACTCAGGCTACGGCACCAGCCCTTACGGATACTCAGGCTACGGCTACAGTCCCTACGGCTATTCAGGCTACGGCACCAGCCCTTACGGATACTCAAGCTACGGCACCAGCCCCTACGGATACTCAGGCTACGGCTACAGCCCCTACGGATACTCAAGCTACGGCACCAGCCCTTATGGATACTCAAGCTACGGCACCAGCCCCTACGGATACTCAAGCTACGGCACCAGTCCCTACGGATACTCAGGCTACGGCACCAGTCCCTACGGATACTCAGGCTACGGCACCAGCCCCTACGGATACTCAGGCTACGGCTACAGTTCCTTATACGGAAGTCCCTATGGGAGCATTGGGGGCCTCTCCGGGCTCTCCTTATATGGAGGGGGACTTGGAGGAATTTACGGAGGCGGATTAGGTCTCTTGGGAGGGCTGGGGAGCCTCGGCGGAATCAGTTCCTTGTACGGACTCTCTGGAATCGGCGGACTCGGCGGACTTTATGGTGTTGATCCTCTGCTTGGACTCGGCGGACTCTCTGGACTCGGCGGACTCAGCGGACTCGGCGGACTCGGATCTGTTTCACCGTTCTCCTTATCGAACCTCTTCTATCCGATTCAGACCGCAGGCGGATTGAGCTACCAGATCCCTTACTTACAGCTTGCACCGCTTCTTGGAGTGGGTGGACTCTACTCCCAGCTTTTCCCGTACCTGTTTGATCCTACAGCGACCACGACGACAACGCAATAGACTGTCACTGCGTGTGGGTTATCTAAACCCCAGTCCTTTAAAGGGTAGCCCGCCCGCCGATACGGCGGGCGGGCTACCCGCTTTTTATCTCTAAACGGCGCCCTAAAAAATCCGCCGGTATCCCCTTCACCGATGGGCATCCATATATCCGGGAATTCGTATCATCCTCTGTCTGAGCATCTCGTACATGAGGATACCGCCGGCCACGCTGACATTCAACGAGCCGATGGAACCCATCATGGGAAGACGGACGATCATATCGCATTCCTCGCGCAGAAGCCTCCTGATCCCCTTGCCCTCTCCTCCCAGAACAAGGGCGAAGGGGCAGGCGAAATCCATCTGAAACCACAGGTCCTTACCGGCGGCATCGGCCCCGACAATCCAGAGGCCCTTATTTTTAAGTATGGCGCAGGTTTGAACGAGATTGGCCACCCGGACAACCAGGGTGCATGCCGTTGCGCCTGCCGAGGTCTTGGCGACCACCGGGGTTATATCCGCCGAGCGGTGCTTGGGCAGAACGATCCCCTGGACACCCGCGGCATGTGCGGTTCTGACAAGCGCCCCCAGGTTGCGGGGATCCTCGATGCCGTCCAGGATAAGCACAAAGGGGGGGGAAGAACTCCCCTGGAGCGTCTGAAGGAGATCATCGAGTGAATGTTCGGGGGGAGGCTGGGTCTCGGCGACCACCCCCTGGTGGACCCTTCCGGGGAACAGCTCCTCGACCCGCTGCCGGGGAACCCTGACGATGGGCACCCCCTGCTCGTGCGCCCGCTGCTCGATCCTCTCGACGAGGTACCCGTGCGCATCCTGGGCCATGATAATTCTCCCCACCGGTGTCCCGGTGGAAAGGATCTCCAGCACCGGACGGCGACCGAAATAAAGGGCCATGGAATCGTTTCCTCTATTTTGCCCGCCAGATGGTTTTTCCGCCAGGCTGATCCTCAAGCAGGATATCGAGGTCGACAAGACGGTCCCTGATCAGGTCGGCTGTGGCCCAGTCCCGTTTCTGCCGCGCCGAGGAACGAACCTCGATCAGTATCCCGATCAGGTCCCCTGCGAGATGACCCACCTCGCCCTTATCCTCCCCCTGAAAGAGGGTCAGTACCTGACCGAGATCCTGCACGGCCTTCTTGGAGGCCCGCAGGTCCGCTATCGCCTGGGCATCCACGGGGGATTCCCTTAGGAGAAGATTGATCCCCTTGATGAACTCGAAGATGTGCCCCAACGCACCCGCCGTATTGAAATCGTCATCCATGGCCGCATCGAATGCACCCTTGAGGGCGCATATCCGCTCCCGGCATGCCTCGCTCGGGTGAAGATCCCCGGCGGGTCCCTCCAGACGCTCGATGTTCTGAAATGCGGTATATACCCGCTCCAGTGCCCGCTGGGCCTCCTCGATCCTTTCCGGGGTAAAATCGATGGGGCTTCGATAGTGGGTGGAGGCAAGGAAATAGCGCACCGCCTCGGCCGGAAACTCGGAGAGGATATCCCGGATGGTACAGAAATTCTTGAGTGACTTGGACATCTTCTCCTGGTTTATGCTCACGAATCCGTTATGGAGCCAGTAGCGGGCAAAGGGTTTCCCCGTCGCCGCCTCGGACTGGGCAATCTCATTTTCATGATGGGGGAAGATGAGGTCCTCGCCCCCCCCGTGGATATCAAAGGTGTCCCCCAGATATCGTTGAGACATCACGGAACATTCTATATGCCAGCCGGGCCTGCCCGGTCCCCACGGACTTTCCCATGTAGGCTCCCCCGGTTTCGATCGTTTCCAGAGGGCAAAATCGAGCGGGTCCTCCTTGCGCTCGTCGATCTCCACCCGGGCCCCGGAACGCATCTCATCCACGTTTCTTCCCGAGAGCTTGCCGTAGTCCTTGAATTGCCGCACACTGAAAAAGACATCACCCTCCCGCTCATAGGCAAAGCCCTTCTCAATAAGCACGCTCACCAGGCGTATCATGTCCTGGATATGGTCGGTGGCCTTGGGTTCAATGGTGGCGGGCCGCACCCCCATTCGCCCGAAATCCTCCTCGTAGGCATGGATATAGCGGCAGGCCACCTCATCGGGATTACACCCCTCCTCGCAGGCACGGTTGATGATCTTGTCATCCACATCGGTGAAATTCCGCACGTAGGTCACCTGGTATCCCTTGTATTCCAGGTAGCGACGGATGATGTCAAAGACGAGGGCGCCCCGGGCATGACCGAGGTGGCACAGGTCATACACCGTTACCCCGCACACGTACATTCCCACCTTCCCGGGGGCCAGGGGGCTGAATGCCTCCTTTTTCCGGGTCAAGGTGTTGTAAACCATTACACTCATGTCAGGAGACTCCTCTATTGAAGATAGTGACCGTGTGCCCCTTCCGCCCCGGCGGGTTCAGCCGGGCCGTAACGCTGCATCTATTCCCCTGTGCCGGACACGTCGCAGGGGGCGAGGCACACCACCGCATATGCGGCGATACCCTCCCGCGCGAAGAGGATCAGCCCGTTCGTGGTGGTGGCCTTGATGGAAACCCTGTCCGGTGCAATGCCGAGGGTCCGGGCAATGGCCGCGGCCATTGCCTTTTTATACGGGGTAATGCGCGGGGCGTCCGCGACGATCGTGGTGTCGATCTGATTCACCCGATATCCGCACTCATCAAGAAGACCGGCAACCTCCCCCAAAAGAAGGAGGCTCGAAATGCCGCGATATCGCTCGTCCGTATCGGGAAAACGCTCCCCGATGTCCCCTTTGCCCAGCGCACCAAGCACGGCATCACATATGGCATGCACCAGGCAGTCGGCATCGGAATGCCCTGACAGCCCCTTGGGATAGGGAATACTGACACCGCCGAGCACCAGCGGCCTGCCTTCCTCGAGGGGATGAAGATCGTATCCTATCCCTACCCTCATGGACATACCCCCATGCGCAGAATGCACTCCGCGTATGTAAGGTCCCCGGGATGGGTCACCTTGATATTCCAAGGGCTTCCCGGTATGATCCGCACGGGATGGGGAATCCGCTCAACCAATGACGCCTCGTCAGTGCCGTAAAAGCCGTCGCTCCGGGCTCGGGAGTGGGCCTCCTTCAGCACTGAGGCCCGAAATGCCTGGGGTGTCTGCGCTACCCACAGGCCGTTCAGGGGGGGAGTGGACATGATGATACCATCGTCATTCACGCACTTGGGGGTCTCGGTGATCCTGAGACCCAGTATGCACGCACCGCATTGCCGGGCCTCGTGAATGCACCGGGCGATCCCTTCCTGATCCACAAAGGGGCGGGCGCCGTCATGCACGATGACGATATCATCGTTCCCCGTGGCGTGCCAAATCTCCTTCAGCCCCTGGGAAACGGAATCCTGCCGCTCGGCGCCCCCCTCGACAATCCGCCGCACCTTGGGAAGATCGTGCGGGGCGACGATTTCCTGCCTGACCCGCGTGACCTCACCCCTTCGCACCACCACGATGATGTCATCGACCAGGGGCGACCTCTGGAACCTGAGGAGCGTATGGGTGAGAAGGGGCACACCGGCAAGGGGGATATACTGCTTGGGCATCCCCTCCCCGATCCTGGTGCCGCTCCCTGCAGCGGGGATGATGGCGTATACGTTCACCGTGCTATGAATCCTCGATATCAGAAGAAGGGCGAAACGGTACATCCATCGATCACGGCGATGGACATGACCCGCTCACGCACAGGTGTGCCGGCATCCATCCTCATTGATTGATGTGATCGGCATTCATGCCCGTACCCAATGAATTCGCAAGGAGATAAACCCTACACCTCAAAGATGCGTTCGAGCTGTTCCTGGGCCTGCACAGGTGTTATCTTTTGGGCATGAGAGAGCTCGGTCACGATGAGGTCCTTGGTATCCTCGAGCATCTTCTTCTCACCGAAGCTCAACTCGCGCCGTTGTTTCAGAAGGCTCAAATTGCGGAACACGGCAGCCATCTGGAATATGGAGCCACTTTTGAGTCGATCGAGGTTATCCTTGTACCGCCTGGTCCAGTTTGCGGACATCTCATCGATGTCCCCCTTGAGGATCTCGAAGACCTTGCTTACCTCTTCAGGACCTATCAACTGGCGAAGTCCGACCGCCTCCGCATTATCCGTCGGAACCATAACCATGCTGTTATCGGACAATATCCTCAAGATATAGAATTGTTGCGCGCTTCCCTGAATCTCCCGGACCTCGATGGCTTCGACCTTACCTACACCCAAGGTAGGATAGACGATCTCTTCACCAACCTCAAACATAGGCCCATCTCCTTATTATTGGATACGTTAGACCGCTTTGGCAGAGCATCTGTAGTGGCAGGGAACATTATACCATAGGTCGCCGGTCAATAAAACTACGCACAAATTCTCATTTGTTTTCAAAGTGTTATGGAAAGACCTACAGGCGGTTGGGCTGTGATTTCGACTGACCCCGTCTTTTTCGTGGATGGTTGTCAAAGACCAGCCCTATGGCCTCCTGCACCGTCTCCGCATAGATGACCTCGGGCCCCCCCTGCCCGCTCCCCCCTTCGGACCTATTGGCGGCGGGCAGAAGGCAGGTGCGGAATCCCCGCTTTCCGATCTCCTTGCGCCGCACGGAGGATTGGTACACCGCCCTGATCTCGCCGGTCAGGCCCACCTCGCCCACGATCGCCAGGTCGGGCGGCACAGGAAGGTCCTTGAGGCTTGAATAGATGGACAGTATGATCCCCAGGTCCACGGCGGGCTCGTCGAGCTTCAGCCCCCCCACCACGTTCAGATAGATGTCCTTGTCCTGCAGATAGAGTCCCAGCCGCTTTTCGAGCACCGCGATCAGGAGGGCCGCCCTGTTGGGGTCCACCCCGTTGCAGGTGCGCCTGGCCATGCCGATGGTCCCCGGGGAGACCAACGCCTGGATCTCCACCAGGATCGGCCGGGTGCCTTCGAGACTGCACACCACCGTGGAGCCCGCATACGGTTCCTGATGGGGGTTGAGAAAGAGCTTCGAGGGTTCCAGCACCTCCACCAGGCCCCGGTCGGTCATCTCGAACAGACCGATCTCGTTGGTGGGACCAAACCGGTTCTTCACGCTCCTGAGGATACGAAAGGCATGGTGGCGATCTCCCTCCAGGCCGAGGACCGTGTCCACGATATGCTCGAGCACCTTCGGCCCGGCAATGGCCCCCTCCTTGGTCACGTGTCCCACCAGGAACGTGGATATGTTCATCTGCTTGGAGAGATACATCCACTGGGTGGCAAGATCCCTGATCTGGCTCAGGCTCCCCGGGGGGCTCTCGATACGTTCCGTGTAGGTGGTTTGTATGGAATCGAGCACGATGATCCCCGGCTTAAGGGGATCGATGTGAGTCATGATCCGTTCCATGCAGGTGCCCGTATAGATGTGCAGTCCGGGGGAGGAAAGTCCCAGACGATCGGAGCGGATCTTTATCTGCCGGGCGGATTCCTCTCCCGATATGTACAGGACCTTCTCCAGGGCCGCCAGGCGGTCCGACATCTGTAAGAGGAGGGTGGACTTACCGATCCCCGGATCGCCGTAGACGAGGATAACGGAGCCCCTGACCAGGCCTCCCCCCAGGACCCGGTCCCACTCCTCCGCCCCCAGCCTGATCCGCTCCCCCTCGTCCGCCTCCAGTTCGGGCAGGGGCAACGGAGGGGCATCGAATGAGGCAACTCCCTTGGGAAAACCGGCGGGTGTGCTCCTTCCGGTCTTGGGTTCAGGGACCTCCGCCAGGGAGTTCCATTCCCCGCATTCCGGGCAGCGGCCCATCCACTTGAGGGAGCGAAATCCGCACGACTGGCAGACAAAGGGGTGGGCCATGGCGCTAAAAACCGGGCAGGGGAAGCTTGCCCAGGAGGTACTTCAGATCCTCGTCCTCAAAGGTGAATCCGGCCCCCGCAAAGAAGCTCCGGGTGTCCGAATTGCCGAAATCGTCCCATCCGACGTTGATGATGAAGTGCCGCTTGATTATGGTCTGGGCGAACAGCTTCAGGTGCGGTTTCGTCTCCCCGAAATCCCATCCCTCCACACCGAACCACAGGTTCTCGCCGAAGGGATGGTACTCGATGCCCGCACCCCCGGTTGATTCCATGAGCCCGCCCTTGAAGAGAAGGGGGCCGAACTGCTTCGCCATGAGAATGTTGAAGAGCAGTTTATCCTCGGTCTCTTCCTCGATGAGGGTGACCGTGCCGTTGGGATCCATCACCCGCCGGGTGGTGGTGACGTGTTCGTCGAAGTCATCCACAAGCTCGAGCAGGTAGTATTTGCCCTCCCGCGGCTGGAACTTGAGGGAGAAATAGGACTTTGACTGGTCGTATTCCGTGAGGTACTCCGACCTGAATCCAAGGTGCAGGCTGAAGGACTCCGCCTTGCCCACCATGGCGTTGAGCCCCCCCAGGGTGCCGGAGAGGTCCTCGTACACCTTGTCATCGGTGACCAGCTTGCCGATCGTTCCCTCCCCCCGGTTCACCCTCTCGGAGATCTCACTGATCTGTTTGAGGGTGAAATCGAGTCGTCGGCTTGCATCGGCGAACCCCTTGAGGGTGGCGCCCACGCCGTAACCGTTGGGGTCCATGAGCCCCTTCAGGGCATCCGTGGCATCCGCGATATCACGCATCATTCCGGGGCCGTGTTCCGCAAGATCGGAGGAAAACGAACCGAAGTCGTGAATGATGCCGGCGATCCGGTCACTGTTGTTCTGAAGCAATCCATTCAGCTCTTCCGTGAAATCCGCAAGGTTGCGAACCAGCCGGTTCACCTCCTGCTGGTTCTGGGCCACCACGTTGTTCATGCCGGTGGTCATGCCCTCCATATTTTCCATGATCTTGATGAGACGGGCCTGTCCCTCCTGGGTGCCGACCACCGCCTTCATGGCGGCGGCGATATCGATGAGCTGCTCGGCAAGGGTCCCCAGGTATTCGGACATCTCATCCACATCCTTGGTCACGTAGCCCCTGGAAATGCGGTCCCCGTCCCCCAGCAAGGGCAACGGCTCGATTCCCGGATCGATCTCCACATACTTTTCGCCCATAAGCCCCAAGGATCGAATCCGGGCGATGGCATTCTCCCGTATCCGGATGCCCTCGCGTATCCACAGGGTAAGCTCGGGCCGCTCGTCAACCAGGGCGATCTCCTTTATATATCCGGCATCCACCCCGCTCACCTTCACCCGTGCCTTCGGGTCCAATCCCGCCACCGTGCTGAAGGAGACCTTCAGGTGATACCCCTCACCCTGATTGAAGGTATACCGCCCGGCCCGAAAGGTCAAAAAGGCAAGGACGAACAGGGACAGAAGGACAACAAGCCCCACCTTGGCCTCGGTGGATATCCCTATCACGCCTCCCTCCTTGTCTCATGGTTGCGATCGGTGATCGGTCCCCTGGCGCTTCCGGTGATGAACTGGTAGACAACGGGATTGTTGGTTTCCTGGATCTCCTCCGGTGTACCCACCTGTATGATCTCCCCCTGATAGAGCATGGCAATGCGGTCTGCGATCTTATAGGCGCTTTTCATGTCATGGGTAATGGCAAGGGAGGTGATGGTGAGTTGCTCCCTCATGCTCAGGATCAGCTCGTTGATGACGTCACCCATGATCGGATCGAGACCGGTAGTCGGCTCATCATACAGCATGATCTCCGGCTCCGTGGCGATCGCCCGGGCAAGGGCGACCCGCTTCTTCATACCCCCGCTCAATTCCGCGGGCATCAGATCCTCGATCCCTTCAAGACCCACCATGGCAAGTTTCTCCGTTACCCTCCGGCGTACCTCCTCCGTGGAAAGCCTGGTGTGCTGCAGGAGGCTGAACCCGACGTTCTCCCACACCGACAGGGAATCAAAGAGGGCCCCCGCCTGAAAGAGCATCCCGAATTTCTTTCTGAAGCTGTTAAGGTCTCGTCTCTTCATGTCGCTGATATACCTGCCGTCCACGCGGACCTTCCCCTTGTCCGGCCTGAGCAGGCCGATCACGTGCTTCATCAGCACGCTCTTCCCGCTCCCGCTCCCCCCGATCACCACCATGGATTCACCACGGGAGATGGCCAGATCGACCCCGCGCAGCACCTGGGTTGCATTGAAGGACTTATATACCCCTGTAAGTTCGATGAAGGGTTCCATTGCTTGCACTCCCTGCTCTCAAAAAAACAGCGCGGTCAATACATAGTCGGAGATAAGGATCAACATGGAAGAGAGCACCACCGAGCCCGTGGTCGCATTGCCCACCCCCTCCGCACCCCCTTCGGTGGCAAGCCCTTTATGGCACCCCACCGTGGAGATGATCAGTCCGAAGAAGCCGGATTTGAAGAGCCCTATGTAGATGTCCTTCCATTCCATGAAATCAAAGCTCCGTCGTATATAAATAACCGGGTTTGCGTGCAGCATCTTCACCGCCACCAGGTATCCTCCGGCAATTCCGATACAATCCGCCAAAACGGTCAGTACCGGGAGCATGACGATCCCGGCGAGAATCCTGGGAACGATCAGGTAAGGGACCGGATCGACCGCCAGGGTATAGAGGGCGTCGATCTGCTCGGTAACCTTCATGGTCCCCAGCTCCGCAGCCATTTCCGAACCGGCCCTGCCGGCCACGATCAGCCCGGTCAGGACCGGGCCGAGTTCCCGCACCATGGAGAGGGCAACCACCGTCCCCACCATGGTCTCCGCATTGAAGCGCTTGAACCCGATATAGCTCTGAAGGGCGAGCACCATGCCGGTGAATGTGGCGGTAATCAGGGTGACCGGCACCGAATGGACCCCCACCTCCTCCATCTGGGCAAGGGTCTCCCGCCATTTGAGGGGGCTTCGAAAGAGCCACGCCAGGGACTGCACCAGGAGCAGCAGGAGCCGTCCCGCCTCCTCCAGGCAAATGTAAAAAAACCTCCCTACCTGTTCCACAAGGGAGGCCCGCCCTCGCCGCTTACCCGGCACAGATGCTTCCATTGGTTGTTATGCCCGCCCCTTCACTGTTTACCTTGCCTCCATGCGCCACCTCCCGTGCCCCCTCCTCCCTGCGATAAATCCTCTTGACCCGGGGGCCGACAGCGCAGAGCACCTCATAGGGGATGGTGTTCTGCCAGGCAGCCCAGTCATGGGCGGTGATGCATTCACTCCCCTGATTCCCGATCAGCACGACCTCCTCCCCGATCCCGACCCCGTCGATTCCCGTGATATCCACCAGGCTCATATCCATGCACACCGTGCCGACCACCGGCGCCCTGACCCCCCTCACCAGCACGTGTATCTTTGTGGACATGCAACGGGCGAGGCCGTCGCTGTATCCGACGGGGATCACGGCGATCACCTTGTCGGAGGGGCAGATGTAGGTGCGGCCGTAGCTGAGGCTGCTCCCCTTGGCCATTCGTTTTATATGAATGACTTTTGTCCGGAGGCTCATAATGGGACGAATAGGCAATGCCTTCTGAAGTCCCGGCACGGGGGCGAGGCCGTACAGCATGATACCCACCCGCACCATGTCGAAATAGGTCTCGGGATGTTTCATCACCGCGGCACTGTTGCCCATATGAACAAGCGGGGGGGGATTCACCAGCCCCTCCAGGGAACGGACGAGCCTGGTGAACCGCTCGATCTGGCACCGTGTGTACGAGTGATCCGCATCCTCCGCAGTGGCAAGGTGGGTGAAGATCCCCTCGATGCTCAGATGCGGGAGGGCGTTGATTGCGGTGATGGCGTCGAGCGCGTCGTCGAGAGGAAATCCCAGGCGTCCCATGCCGGTGTCCACCTTTACGTGCGCCTTTGCATGCCGCCTGTTACGGACGGCCAATCGCGACAGGGCCTGTGCAGTGTCCAGGTCGGAAAGGGAAATGGTGAGGCCGGCCTCCAGGGCGCCCTCCAATTGATCGGGCAAGGTCCCCGACATGACCAGGATGGGGGATGTTATTCCGGCATCCCGGAGGTTGAGCCCCTCTTCCGGGTAGGCCACCCCGAGCATGTCCACGCCGAATTCTTCCAGGTGCGCACACAGGACCCCGGCGCCGTGACCGTAGGCATTCGCCTTCACCACCGCCAATAGCCGCCGGTGGGGGCCGATGCGCTCCCGTATGACCTGCAGGTTATGATACAGGGCCGAAAGATCGATGACCGCCCTGGTCGGATGGTCCGCCATGCCTATCCCGTTACGCTGCAATCCCCCCTCCTTTTCGCACGGAAACGCTTCTCTCCCGCTCACCGTAACCCAATGCCCGCAATGCAGTGAGAGATTACCGGATATGATAACCTTATATTATTCTATTCGCAACTTAGGGGATTTTGCATCACCCGGTGGTCGTCCGCACCGCCCGCACCGTTTTATTGGACGTCCTCGCGGGCGAGATTTTCAAAACGGGTGTATTCCTTGAGAAAGGCCAGTTTTATGGTACCGATGGGGCCGTTTCGCTGCTTACCTATGATGATCTCGGCGATTCCCGCCTCCTCGGTATCGGGGTGGTATACCTCGGGCCGGTAGATGAATGCGATCAGGTCCCCGTCCTGTTCGATGGCGCCCGATTCCCTCAGATCGGAAAGGATGGGGCGACGCTCGGTGCGTGACTCAACCGCCCGGCTCAACTGGGAGAGGGCGATAAGCGGGCAATCAAGCTCCTTGGCGGTCATCTTCAGGGAACGGGAGATCTCCGATATCTCCTGCTGACGGCTCTCGAATCGTCCGCTCCCCTGGATAAGCTGCATATAATCCACGACCACCAGCCCCAGGTCCTTCTCCCGCTTCAACCTGCGCGCCTTGGCCCTGATCTCCATGACCGTGGGGGATGCGGCGTCATCGATATAGAGAGGTGCCTCGGAGATCTCCGCCGCACCCTTGATCAGTCGCTTCCAATCCCGTTCGGTGAGGAAACCGGTCCGCAGGTGGTGGGAATTAACCCTGGCATGGGAACAGAGCATCCTGAGCACGAGTTGTTCCTTTGCGGTTTCCAGGCTGAAGAACAGGGCGGGCCGATGCTCCGTAACGGCCACGTGGAGGGCGATGTTGAGGCAAAGGCTTGTCTTGCCCATGGAGGGGCGGGCGGCGATAATGACGAGATCCTGGTTCTGCAGTCCGGAGGTGAGCGCATCCAAATCCCTGAAACCCGTCGGGAGGCCGCTCACCTTCCCCTTTTTTTCATACAGTTTTTCAATGATCTGGAAGCAATCGGTGATAATGTCCTTGATGGAGTAAATGCCGGGCCGGACCTTCTTCTCCGAAATACCCTGGATCAAATCCTCTGCAACCCCGAGCAGGGAGTCGATCTCTTCGCCTTCCTCGTAGCCCCTGGTGGCGATTTGGGTTCCCGCCTGAATCATGCGCCTGGCAAGGGATTTTTCCTTGACCAGTCGTGCGTGGACCCTGATATTGGCAGCGGTGGGGGTCACCTCCAGGAGGTTGGTAAGGTAGGTGAGCCCTCCCGCCTGATCGAGCACCCCTTTGCCCTTGAGATCCTCCTTGAGGGTAACGAGGTCGACCTGTATGTTCTTCTCGTACAGGGAGAGGATGGAGCGAAAGATGTCCTGGTGGGCATGGAGATAGAAGTCCCCCGGTTCCAGGAGATCGACGACCTTGTTGATGGCCTCGGCATCAAGCAGCAGTGCCCCCAGGAAGAACCGTTCCGCCTCGAGGCTGTGGGGGGGTGTCTTGTCGAGCAGGATGCCCTCCGGATCCACGCTGATGCCCCCTACTCCTTCACCACCCAGACCTTCAGATTTGCCGTTACTTCCTGGTGAAGGCGGATGGGTACCGTATAGATGCCGAGGGATTTGATCGGCTCGTCAAGCATGATCCTCTTTCGTTCGACGGGCACCCCTTCATGCGCCAGGGCCTCCTCGATATCCATGCTGGTCACGGACCCGAAGAGACGATCACTCTCCCCTGCCTTACGTATAATGGTCAGCGAAAGGCTCTCGACGCTCCTGGCCAATTTTTCACAATCCCTCAGGTGTTTTTCCTTGATGGCCTGTTTGAGCCGCTGTTGATGCTCCAGCGCCTTGATGCTCTTCGCATCGGCCAGAACCGCCAGTTTCTTGGGCAGGAGATAGTTGCGCGCAAATCCGGGCGCCACGTTTATGAGATCCCCTGCCTGTCCCACTTTTTCAATATGTTGTTTCAATATAACCTGCATATATCCCCTCCTCTGTTGAAAAGCCTACCCATCCATTGTGATGGAGAATACCCCGAACACCGGCGGGAGAATAATGATGGGGACCCAGAACATACCGACACCGAACAGGGTTGCAGCACGAATAATGAGCAGCGACTTCAAACGGTGGCATGAACCCTGCGCGACCACTATACGCGTCCCTTTACTCCTGCCGCAAACCGCACGATGTGTGTGTTGAAGACTCTATTCTGCGGTAAAGGGAAGCAGGGCAATGTTGCGGGACCGCTTGATCGCCCTGGTCATTTGTCTTTGGTGCTTGGCGCAGTTGCCGGAAATCCTCCGGGGGATGATCTTCCCGCGTTCCGTCATGAACGCCCTCAATCTCCTGACATCCTTATAGTCGATATGGGATGTCCTTGACTCACAGAACTTGCAAACCTTTTTTCGTCGATACTTCCCGATCATTATTCTCCTCTCGTTGCACAGTTGAATGGTGGCAGGGACCCCTCGTGCAGAGGCACGGCGCCTGCATCACTCCCTGCCCGTTCGCCCCTCCCCGTGACGTTTTACGCAGGAACATCAAAGCAGGCGGCCGGTTGGCACCCCTCGCCTAAAAGGGTAGATTGGAACCTTCGTAGGTGTCGTCATCGGACGGCTGCTCCTGTACCGTCAGATCGCTCTCCGTCTTCCTCGGCAGGAATTGTATCGTGGAGGCGACGATCTTCAATTTGGATCGTTTTTTCCCCGCATCATCCTCCCAGCGATCCTGCCTCAGCCGTCCTTCAACAAAAACCCCGCTGCCCTTTGCCAGATATTCGTTACACGTTTCAGCCTGTTTGTCCCACACCTCAACCTCAAAAAAATCGACCTCTTCCTTTTTATCCCCCTCTTTGGTGGTATACCTTCTGTTCACTGCAACGCCGAAACCGGCAACCGCGGTGCCGTTGGGCGTATACCGCAGCTCCGGGTCCCTGGTCAGGTTCCCCATCAAAAAAACCCTGTTCAGCCCCATCATAGGACAACCTCCTCCCTATTCTCCGCGGAATAGGATCGCGATAAAGACGGATCAAGTTTTTCGGAGAGGGCGATGGTCATATAGCGGATGATCCCTTCCATAAACCTCAAATTCCTTTCAATCTCCTTTAAGAGGCGGGTTTCTCCGGAAAATTGCACCAGCAGGTAGAAACCCTTTTTGGTTTTCTTGATCTCGTAAGCCAGTCTCCTTTTTCCCCATTTATCAACCCCGCTGACCTCTCCTCCCTCCTTCTTGATCACCTGGGTTATTCGATCGACGACCTTCTCGAGATCCTCTTCAGAGATTTCTGCGTTAAGAATGACGAGTAATTCATATCTACGCATTCCCACCTCGCTCCTTTCGCACCGTTAATCATTGCAGCAACTATGGATACAACCTTCCCCTTGCCGTGTAGTATTTCATATGAACGTAATTGATTAATTATTCGTTTTTATGAACTTTCATCCCTCGCTGCGATCGAAGGATCATGGGTGTCAGGGATCCATTCAGGATTAAATGATAAATTAAAATTTTAACATGCCTGATAATAAAGTTCAACAGGGTGACGACACACGCAGCATTTCTAATTTTGAAGCCTTGGACTAAGCATGCGGGCGCCTGTGACCGGCCTGGACAAGGCGGTATCCAAATCGGCATTCCTGTCACATGCGACAATTTCTACCTGTGTCCCCGACAATTTGGTCGAAGACTCCATTGACCGCCCTCTCGGTCATGTGACGTGATCCGCTGTTATCGATAATAAAATCAGCATGTCGGGTCTTCACCCACTCCGGCCACTGCAACCCTCTGCGAAGGCGAAACTGTTCGGGGTCCATGATGCCCCGCCGTAACATCCGCTCCCTGCACACATCACCGCGCGCCCTCACCAGCACGATCAGGTCGAACATCCCCTCCCATCCCGCCTCCAGGATCTGCGAGCCGTCAAGGATAAACATCACCGCGTGCAGGTGTTTCGCCCGTGCCATGGCCTGCGTTACCTCATGCTTGAGAAGAGGATAGAGGATATCCACAAGGCGATTCAACGCATCCCGGTCTTTGAACACTATCGAGGCGAGCCTCTTTCTATCGATTCTCCCCTCGCCGGTGCACACGGCATCCCCCCATATGGACGAAACCGGTTTACAGGCCGGCCCCTGGGGCATGAGAAGGTGATGGATAATCCGGTCGGCCTCCACCACCCATGCCCCCCGGTAGGAAAACATACGGGCTACGGTGGTCTTCCCGGCACCGATGCCCCCGGTCAGGCCGACACATGTCATGTCCGGTCCCATCCCGGACGCCCCGGAGGTAATCACCGGGGAGTCTCTTCCACGGCATCGTATTGACACAACGTCGGTTTTTGTTTATAATTTCTTTTTATTGATTTAAAAGGTGTTCTCTTCTGGTACAATATTTGCATCCTACTTGTGGAACTTAAGCGCCCCGTCAATGTATATGCATATGACCATACACGTGCGAGGAAACGAAAAAGGCGCGAATAATGGCCCTTTCATTGTAATCGAAAGGGCAACCGGGTACAAGACGATCATTTTCACTACATGGACTGTCAATACTTGAAAGGAGGTCCCTCTATTATGAAGAAGGCACTGGGCACGCTTCTCACCATACTGCTGGTGTTCATCATGATGACCACCCTGTCGGCCGCCGCACAGGAGCAGAATGATTCCAATCCGGCCGGGAGCAAGAACAACGGCAAGGTCATCGCCGAGGTGAACGGTCTTAAGATCCATACCGCGACATTCGAGAAACTCATGCAAGGCCGTGCGGATCCGCAAGCCCTGCTCGATCAGATCATCGCCTACCTTCTTCTTGCCGAGGAGGCGAAAAAGAAGGGGGCCAGTCAAGGGCCCGAATTCGAAGAACAATTGGAGATGATGAAGGAGCAGCAGCTCGCCAACTTCTTTTACAACAGAGAGGTCGAGGACAAGGCGGAATTGACCGATAAGGATATCGAAAAAATGATCCCTGCATCGGATAAATACAAGGTCAACTTTCAGCAGATCCTCGTGAATACGAAAGAAGATGCTGCGGACATCCTCAAGACCCTCCAAAAGGAACCGGATTTCAACAAACTTGCCAAGGTGCGATCCAAGGCGAAAAATGCCTCCAAGGGCGGGCAGATCGGGTATGTTATCCCCAACACCGGATATTTCGAGGGCGAACTTTCAGACGAGGATGAAAAGAAGATCTTTCGACTCAAGGACGGAGAGGTGAGCGAACCTATCAAGACCCGGCAGGGGTATGCGATCTTCAAGGCCGTGAGCAGGAAGGAACTGACGGAACAGGAAATGGAGAGCAGGAAAAACTATTTGCGGTATAAGTTTCAAAAGACCAAACTGGACGAGGTCCGCGATAGTCTGCTCGACCGTTTGAGATCGAAGGCAAAGATTGAATTGAACGACAAGAATATCAAAAAGCTGGAAAAATCCGACAAGATCAACGAGGCATCGCTCAAGCTGGTGGTCGCAACAGTGAACGGCAAGGAGATCCTCCTCAAGGAGATCCTGCCCCCCCAAAGGCCCGAATACGGCTACCAGATGAACAGCCCGTACCTTAAGCAACCCGAATTTTTGAAAAATATCATCAACGAAAAGGTCAACAGCGAGCTTTTTCTTGAAGAGGCGAAACGGCTCAAATACGACCAGAATGAGGAATTCAAGAGGACATTCGAACTCCTCAAAAACGGACTGGTCGGACAGACCTACGCCATGGAGTATGTAAAGGACGTAAAGGTGACCGACGAGGAATTGAAGGAATATTTCGAGACCAACAGGGAACGGTTCAAGGAGATGCCGGAACGAATCCGTGTCCGCCACGTTCTTGTACCGGATGAGGAACAGGCAAAGGAAATCCTCGCCAAAATCAAGGCAGGCGGTGATTTCGAGAAGCTGGCAGAGGAATTCTCAATTTGCCCGACCGCCAAAAACGGCGGAGACCTCGGATACTTCTCCCGGGGCAGGATGGCCCCCCTGTTCGAAGAGGCCGCCTTCAAGCTCAAAAAGGGAGAGGTCAGTGATGTGGTGCGAACCAATTTCGGTTTCCACATCATCAAGATGGAGGACCATAAGCAGGCGGGGGCATCAAGCTTGAGCGATGTCAGATACGAGGTTGAACAAATCGTACAGTTTCAGAAAAGGGATAAAAAGATTCAGGACCTTATTGCCAAACTGAAATCAAAGGCATCGATCACCACAAATCAGGAAGCCCTGAAAAAATATCAGTCTTCCCTCCCCACCCCGCCCATGAGTTTGCCCATGCAGGACATGCAAGGCGGAGGAATGATGCAGTAATCAGCAAGCGAGGTGTATGTTCGTTCTCGAGTGATTCCTTGATGATCCTTCGGGACAATAAGGGGCGAATATGCCTTAAATGAGACTATTTACGAGAATGAACTACTTTGAATGAGGGAAACGACTTAAATGGACTTTTTTGGCCTTTTTACCTGAGATTTTCCCAATAAATACACCTTGCTTTTCTTGCTGCAAATTTTTAGAATAGTCGCTTATGTTAACGCTGGCGTAGCTCAGCCGGTAGAGCAGCTGATTTGTAATCAGCGGGTCGGGGGTTCGAATCCCTTCGCCAGCTCCACTCGGAACCATGGTAAAGGTCGTAGGGCCGGCGTGCCTTTTGTCTGCATGCGATGCCCCGTTAACGGTATATGTACCCTGCGTTGTCGATGCGGGGGGTATTTTTATTTATGAGGGGTATGTATAAAGAGGCGGCAGGGACTCAGCGTGTCGTGATTCCGGCGGCATCGTTGTTCGGTTTCTTAATGCATGGAATTGCTTCTCGGTGGTTGACAGGCACTATTGAGGGCACTGCTTTCGTCGAAAGATATAACATACAAATTAATTCACTACTGATTCCGGCGGCACTTTTCCGGCAGAAGACATAACATAGTTCTTGAGTCCGTGACATTTTTTCTGGCAGAGGACATAACATAGTCCTTGAGTCCGTGACATTTTTTCTGGCAGAGGACATAACATAGTCCTTGAGTCCGTGACATTTTTTCTGGCAGAAGACATAACATAGTCCTTGAGTCCGTGACATTTTTTCTGGCAGAAGACATAACATAGTGCTAAAAGAGGTTGGAGG
>JBLIRP010000076.1:0-17776 GCA_049472355.1 bacterium
TCAAACACCAGCACTTGGCCGGATGAAGGGGAATAGATCGTCGGGGCGGTGATGGCAGGGGGAGTGAAATCGGCGGTCAAGATATACGAGCAGGTGTTGCTCACCGGGTCCGGGTTGATGACGATGAGGTACGCGCGCTGATAGGCGCCTAGCCCGCCGAACCCGTTGAGGGTATGCTCAAACCCGATACGGGGCCATACCTGGAGGGTGTTCGAGTCGGCATATACATCCCCTGTTGCATTCATATCCGCGACAAAGAGGGTGACCGGGGTGGTGGTGCCCTGAGGGGTCAGGCCGATGCGAAGCTCCTCCTCATGATCATCGGCCTCGAGCATTATGTAGTGGGCAGCCAGGTGGGAGACGGTCAGGATGCCTGATGAATACCCGTCCTGGATATCTGATGCGCTCACCCTGGTCGGAATCACGTCCGGAAAATAATCCGCGGTTGGATGACGAAGAAGGTAGTTTACCCCCTCCTCGTAGTCCAGGGTGAGATTCTTGAGCGAGAATTGGCTCATGGCCTCGCCCCAGCCCGAGCCGCGGTCGGTCAATATATATTGGATGGCCGTCTTCGCGGTGGAGGCATCGATAAAGAAACGTTCGAAGATGTGACGAATGATGTCATCCCCGTAGGACTCTGAAAGGAACTGTGCCCATAGCACCCCGCCGTACATATAGTCTTCGTTATCCAGGGGCAGGTAAAGGCGATCGAGCCGGTCGGGCAGATAGCGCAGGTAGTCGTCCACCTGGTCATATATTACGTCCTCCATCCATACGGCGGTGTTTTCCTCCCACCACGGATTTGACTCTTGAAATTCAGTATACGTGTACTGAATCGCGTGAAAGAATTCGTGGGCAGCGGTAACCTTCATGCTCCCCTCCTGTGAGATAAGGGTGCTGAAACCGGAGCCGATAAAGCTGTTGTCCACAACGATATACGTATAGGTATTGGGATAGTAACCATCAGAGGAAGTATACCCGTAGTAACCAAGATCAATCACATACACATCATAGAGATCCGTGTCTCCTCCTGCCGAACCGTCCGGCCTCGGGCGGAAGTATTTCATTCCATCCACCTCTGTGGACCAGGAATACTCGAAGTAGGAGGCAAGGTCGGTGATGAATGCGGGTATGGTATCAGGGTTCCCGTCGGACCCATAGACCGCATGAGTGCCGGACTCCGTGTAGTGGATCCTGAAATGTCCCTCCGGAATGTCGTAGGCCAATTCAGGAGCGCCCCCGTAGGTCGGCCTATACCGGATGAACTGATTCTCGGGCCACAGAAGCTCCTTGTGGCGCAGCGCATAGCGGATGATGGGGGTGGCGCACTTGAGCACAGGGGCTTCGGCGCCCCGTTCCCGCGCATACGGCCCCTTTTTGAATATCTCCTGGATGCGGAGGTTGAGCTCCTCCGCCGACATATCCGAGGATGCGGCAAAAACCGGGGAATGCATGAGGAGAAGCAGGCCGAGAAGGAGGCATATCGCAAGGCACGGAAGCAGGGAAAGCCTGCATTCCCTCAAGGAGTTTGAGATCACCTCGTCATGCTTTGCCATCATCCCTCCATTAGACGGGACGGCCTGTCGTGCCGCACCCCGCCCCCTGTTTTGTCTGACCGGTCCTGATTTGGCTTATGCATCCTATTCACGATGGACCAGTGGATTAGGTCGAATAATACCGTCATGACTTGCCCCTCCCATTTTTATCATTGGAATCCATTGTAGCATATGCAATGCCCTTTTTCCCATTTATTTTTAACCGTCATTATAAGAATGCTCGGCGTGTTTCCGCGTAGGGGTCCCTCTATACCAATAAACGGCTTTTGTCATATTTCGATACGGCTGAAAATGCTCAATGACTGCAACTGCGCTATCGATGAATAGGGATCAGCAGGTGCAGGCTTTAGTATAAGGATGCTTATTATATAAATAACATCAATATTGTAAGTGCTCAATTGCTTGACAGGCAATTCACAAGATTTGAAAATATAATAAGTTTTTTCCATCAACGGGTGTCTATTTTAAAGATGGATTTGCACTCCTTGTGGCACCCCAAAGGGGCATGATGCCGTGTCCGGAGAAATGGATTTGCATGCCTTATTGCGCCGTTAAGCCGCTTGAGGGCCTGCCGAGACGCTGCGATTTTCATTGTTGGTTGTATCCGGATTTGCTGTTCACGCTGTTTAACCGGTTTAAGAGGGTGGGCGAATCACAACATACGTTGAGGGCCTGGAAATGTATAAGAGATTCTTGACAATACTCATATGCCTGATGTCGTTTATTCCCTGCCTGATCCCCACAAGGATTGGCAATGCCGCCGTCCCCATCATTTCATCCATAGAACCGGATCTTGGAATCAATACCGAGCCCACCACCATAACGATCAGGGGATCCGGCTTTTTGCCGGCACCCACGGTATCCCTCTATGGAGGAGGGCCGTATATAACTGGTTCCTACGATACTATAATAATAAACGGCGCCTGCGATGGGCATTATTATGCTCATGGCATCTATATAGCCGGTTTCTACGCCTATGTGGCTGATGCGTATTCAGAGCTGCGGGTAATCGACATAATCGATCCCGCACATCCCGCCATTGTGGGCTTGTGCGATACGTCGGGTGTGCCCTACGGTGTCCATGTAGTCGGCTCGTACGCCTATGTGGCTGCTGGAGGTTCAGGGGTGCAGGTGATCGACATCACCGATCCTGAGCACCCTACCATCGTGGGCCTTCTGGTTTTGGACCAATGGAACCCTCTTCTGAACATCACCTATATCGATTCGAGCACCATTACCGCCACGGTGCCCGAAGGCTACAAACCGGGCGTGTATAATCTGCATCTCACCAACCAGGATGGAGAGCATATCATGCTCCGCAATTCATTCCAGGTGTAACAAGCCTACCATAAGGATCATGACCAGGACTCATATGGGGTCGGGAATGATTACACATATTTTGATGATCCGGAAGGGGAGTATACGGCGATCCGGGCCGGGGACTGCAATGACGATGATGCCGCCACTAATCCCGGCGCCGTCGAGGTCTACGATGGGATCGACAACGACTGTGATGGAAATGTTGATGAAGGGTTTGATCTGGATGCCGACGGCTACACCATTTGCGCCGGGGATTGCGATGATAACGATGACACCGTATATCCGGGGGCGCCCGGAACCCACAGGGGCAAGGACAATAACTGTAACGGCATCATAGACCCGGACGAGAAGGGACGATCCATATATCCGGTGTACATCCCTATGCTTTCATCGGGCTTGCAATATCAACAACTTCGGTCGCTTTCATTCCTTCCGGTATATATGGATCAACAAAGGCGGAGTTGGTACGAGTATCAATACACCTTTTTTCAACAGCAATGGATAAAGACCATACCCGTCAGACATCAATCGTGGTTTTCTATTATCCAGCCCTATTGGTACAATTCTTATTTACCGTGGTATGTTGGAGGGAATTAGGATCTGCTTATTCCCCCGTTTCCACGGGCCAGGCCGAAATGAAGCCCACCGGCTGCAAAGAGGCAATCTTTTATTTGGTATTAAACATTATGGATGAGGAGTTATTGAAATAATAGTTATTTCTTTTTTGTTGGGTCCATAATACCAAAACACTCTATAGGCAGCAGGGGTAGCTTGTTCGGCATAAGCAACAAATATTTTTTCACCATTAGGCCCTTTTAAGGATGTAAATTCATGGGTTTGAAGGCTTTGATGCCTTGGATTATCGGATAAATATCCTATGGTCTTTTTTACAGCAGTATATCTTTTCTTAAGACTATTATCGGACTTAAGTGATTTTATTTGGGTTTCCGCTTCGTCTGTATAAAATATCTCAAACAAGTAAGAACCCTATAGTTGATCAGGATCAAGTTTTTTCGTCCTGCCTTCGGCAGCTTCCTTTAAGCCCTTTTTAACACTTTCGAGGGACTCTTTATTTTCATAAAGCCAAAGTTCCGAGGCTGGTATTTCGGAAAGTGGCTGTAAAAGAATTTCACCGCTTTCACTTTCATATAATTTTACCCTTTTAAAACCCTTGACAAGATCACCTAAAGTGATTCGGGTCCTGCTATCAATGGTTTTAATGGCGATTTCCTTAAATTTTTCATGGACTAACATATAAGCCGCCTCCATGTATTAAACTAATATAAATACAACAAGTTGCAATTCTCATTTGCCTCTTTATACATACTATACCATAAATGACCAAAATGGGTCAATGGGAAAATAACTCATTCCCATCTTAGAGCAAATTCCATACCACTAATTGATTATGTATCTCTTAACCTTGATACCCGTGCCTGCAAGGCTTTTCCGGATAGTCTATGCTCAAGATGATTCTCACGTGATGCAAGCAGTAGCTACATTACAAGAGACATGGATTCAGTAACCGGGGCTTACAGTAGCTTCACTGCTTCCAACTGAAAAAATGTCTTTTAGATCATCATGGCCTACGAGGCAGGACGAAGGATGGTGCCGCCGGGATTCAAAGACCGGGGTCCGCCGAGAACACGACCCTGATGATTATATATGCTCCGATGATCCGTCGTGGGAGTATACGGCAATCCGGGCCGGGGACTGCAATGACGATGATGCCGCCATTAGTCCCGGTGCTGTCGAGGTCTGCGACGGGATCGACAATAACTGCGACGGAACCGTTGACGAAGGATTTGATCTGGATGCCGACGGCTATACCACCTGCGCCGGGGACTGTGATGATAAGGATGACACCGTATATCCGGGGGCGCCCGGCACCCATAGGGGCAAGGATAATGACTGCAACGGCATCATAGACACGAATGAGAAGGGACGATCCATATACCCGTCGTACATCCCTATGCTTTCATCGGACCTGCAATATCAACAACTATGGGGACTTTCATTGTTGCCAGTATATCTGGATCAACAAAGACACCATTGGTACGAGTATCAATATACCTTTTATCACCAGCAATTGATAAAGACCATACCCATCGGAAACCAATCCTGGTTTTCCATTACCCAGCCCTATTGGTACTACCCATGTCCACATGTTCCGTATCGACGTCCCAAAAATATTTTTTCACACAGTCCGCAATCATGCGCTGCCTTGAAAACAGATGTTCATTTTTGATGGTGCCTGAAAGGGCATGAGTCTTTGCTTCAGCAAAATGATACAATGTGACTTTTCCCAGATAAGAGTATAGGTATAGACAGAATCCGCATCTTTGTCAAAAGAAATGCCCAACCCAAAATCTGTGATAAAATTAAATCAAATCCTTATTTCTAATCGCTCTCATCGTCTGGTCGGTGTTTTCCTGGCCGATGCTTACACCTGCAGGCAGCGGGTGTGCCGCCGGGAGCAACTCATCGACCCCTCCCGCAAACACCGCCCGCACACGTGTCAACAGCCCCTATATGCCGGTGATGCTTGACATATATGGGGATTGCCTGGTATTGTAGATATACAGCAACAATTGTGCCATTATGAAAACAACGAATGCGGGCAGCGGATACCTCACGGTTGTCTAAAATCTAATGATACAGGGGATGGGAAGCGTGGAAACGGGCACTTCAGAAAAGGCATCAATCGTGAATAAGAAAAGCATACTGATCGTTGACGACGACCCGGAGATATGTGAAACCTTGTCCGATATCCTGGACGAAGAGGGATATCACGTGGTCACTGCCTGTGACGGCCGGGAGGCGTTGGACAAGATACGGGAAGGTTCCTTTAATCTGGTGATCACCGACATCAAGATGCCTATCATGGACGGTATGGCCCTATTAAAGGAAATCGAGAAGAGCCATGACGACATCGAGGTCATCGTCATCACGTCGTATGGCAATGAAGGCCAGCAGGTTGAAGCGACCAGGCTTGGCGCGTATGAATATCTCAATAAGCCGCTCAATCTCGATCAACTCAAGATCATTATCACCCGGGCGCTCCAGTTCCAGGAAACGGGGTAACCGGACGCAGGCCTTACGAGGTCTTATGTCAGGGCATTCCTGAAGATCTTTGAGGGTTTGAAGGTCACCACCCTCCGTGCAGATATCTCAGCCTCTTCACCGGTACGAGGATTTCTCCCTACTCGCTTGTTCTTTTCCCTGATGGAGAATTTTCCAAAGCCCCTTATTTCGATCTGTTCCCCTTTGGCAAGCACATTCTTCATCGTCTCGAATACGTTCTCCACAATCTCCCGCGCCTCTTTGTTGGTGATATCCAGTTCCTTCCATACGTTCTTAATCAGATCCTCCTTGGTCATACCCCTCTCCCTCTCTTAGATTGGCAGTCAATATCAACTCTTTGAAAAATTAGATATATATTAAACTATCGGACAAAACATGTCAAATTGTTTGTTGATTTCTTTGACGAATCCTTCTTCCCTTGATAATACAAGGAGTTTGTGCAATACTGTGATTCACGGGACACCCCTGCGGAGCGTGTGTCCGGTACCATGTGCCGGGATGGTCCCCGGGAACGAGGAAGACCGAGGAACACAGTGATATGACGATTAAATCCATTCCTGAGATAGTGTGCTGCTCCCTTGCGGCGTTGATCATCCTCCTGTATCCGACAACGGGGATTGCCGGGGAATCCCCCGGCCAGGGGATGCCTTCGGACCATCATGTGGCTCGCACCGCACAACCTAGGGGCACGGGTCCCTTTTCCTGGATGATACGCCTGTATCAGCGGCACATCTCCCCCATCAACGGCGGGAGGTGCCCGATGTACCCTTCGTGCTCGCGGTTTGCCGTCCAGGCGGTGGAAGAGGAGGGGGCGAAGGGGCTCCTCATGACCTTTGACAGGCTCCTGCGCTGCGGAAGGGACCTGGAGGGATATCCGCTGATTTTTCACGGCGGGCGCGTGCTTCGCCATGATCCGGTGGGAGCGATACCAGGGTGCACTACCCATGAATCTGCCGAATAAGCTCACGATTTCAAGGATTGTGCTCATTCCCGTTTTTGTCATACTGGTGATGGGCGGCCGTCCCGTGCTCGCCCTGCTTGCATTCGCCCTTGCGTGTCTCACCGATGCCCTCGACGGGATCATTGCCCGGGTGCGAGGGCAGAAATCGAAGCTGGGGGCCTACCTCGATCCCATCGCCGATAAGCTCCTCATCAACACCTCGTTCATCACCCTGGCGGTGATGAAACGGATACCGTCCTGGATTGCGATCATCATCATAAGCCGGGACGTGCTCATCGTTCTGGGTGTCTCTCTCATGACCATCATGGAGGAGCAGGTGGTCATTGCCCCCACCCTCATCAGCAAATCCACCACCACTGCCCAGATGACCACCCTTCTGGTTGCCCTCGTCGATCTGTGGCGGGGAGGGCTTGCCACGGTGCTTGTGATACTGATCTGGATCTCCGCCCTGCTCACGGTGCTTTCCGGCCTTGACTATCTCCTCATTGCCGCGAGAACGGTGCACGAACGGGCATGAGCAGGGAATGGGGCAAACAGGGCATCAGCCTTGTGTGGAGCACCCTGTCGGGGATCCTGCTGATCTCGATCTTCCCGCTCTGGGGCAAGTCCGGGCTCGCGTGGGTGGCCTTGCTGCCTCTGCTCTGGCTGGTGTGCACCACCGAGGGACGGGGCCTTTTCTGGTACGGATGGTGGACCGGCATCGTCTTTTTCTCCGGGCTCCTGTACTGGCTTTCAGGGACCATGGTACGGTATGGGGGGCTTCCCCTCATCCTCAGCCGCCTCTCCCTCCTTTTGCTTTGTCTCTATCTGGGGCTCTACGTCGCATCATTCAGCGTTCTGCTCAGGTATGCCCTCCGCAGGACCCGGGTGCCGTTCAGTATCCTCGCCCCCACCCTGTGGGTTGCCCTTGAATGGGTCCGATCCTATCTGCTGACCGGTTTCCCCTGGGGATTGCTCGGATACTCCCAGGCGCGCTCGGCGGTCTTCGTGCAATGTGCCGATCTGGCCGGGGTCTACGGCATCAGCTTCCTGATCGTGTTTGTGAATGCCGCGCTTGCCGATATCATCCGTTGGTATGTGTCCCCGGGACCGGGAGAGAGGGCGCAGCGGAGGATTGTCCGCGAGACCCTGGCCTTGGGCCTTGTGATCACCATTGCCGCAGGATACGGCCTGTTTCGCCTGCATACCCCCGTTTTCCCCGCACCCGGGAGCGGGGCAACCGGAGGGCCGCTTGCCGTGGCCCTGATCCAGGGGAACATCCCCCAGGAGATGAAGCGGGATGTGGCGCAGAGCTACACCATACTTGCAGAGTACGGCCGCATGAGCATGGCCCTTCCCGATCGGCCGGGCAGGCTGGTCATTTGGCCGGAAACCGCGTGCAATGCCACGGCCCTCCCCGGGGAAGGCACCACATTTTCCGTGGTATCGGGCTGGGCCCAGCGGATCGGCTCGCCTCTCCTCCTGGGTTGCCCGAGGTACGCACTGGATCGGGAGGGGGCGTTCAACAGCGCCTTCCTCCTCTCCCCCACTGGTGAGCTGACAGGATTTTATGATAAGATGCACCTCGTGCCCTTCGGGGAGTATTTTCCCTTTCAATGGGTGGCCGATGCGCTCGGCGGAATGGGATCGTTCCTCAGGGGAAACGATGTCACCGTTTTCCCGATACAGGGGCGTTTTTTCTCCGTGATCATCTGTTTCGAGGCGATATTTCCCGATCTGTGCCGGAGATTTGTCAGGGAGGGAGCGGATTTCCTGGTCAACCTGACCAATGACGCGTGGTTCGGTGACACGGCTGCGCCCTACCAGCACTTCGACATGGCCTGCATGCGGGCGGTGGAGAACCGGGTGTGGCTGGCCAGGGCCGCCAATACCGGCATATCCGCGATTGTTGACCCGTGGGGAAGGGTGGTCCGCAGGGGGGGGATCTTTGAACGGCTGGTCATCGAAGGTGAGATCGGCGCCAATCCACCGTCAAGTCTGTATGTGGGCATTGGTGACCTTTTTGCCTGGGTGTGTCTTTTTTTCAGTTTTGTATGGTGCGTGATGATCATTCACAAGGGATTGAAGGGGGCGTGAGGGAATGTACGAGGATCAGGGTCGTCGTTTTGAGGAGTTGTCGAGCGGATTGGATGCACTCAGGAGGCATCTTTGACCTTGACGGGAAGCGGGAACGGGTCAAGGCAATCGATGAGGTCATCGCCCTTCCGGATTTCTGGTCCGATCAGGAACAGGCACAGCGGCTCCTCCAGGAGCGCGCCTCGCTGATGGAATGGATCGAGGCGATCGAGCAGGAGGAAAAGAGGGTCGAGGACATCAGGGTGATGCTCGAGCTGGGGGAGGAGGACCCTTCGTTTCTGCAGGAGGCCGAGAGTCACCTCACGCAGGAAGAGGACGCCATATATGACCTGGAGATTCGCGTGCTCCTCTCAAAGGAGCGGGACCGGAGCAATGCGATCGTTTCCATCCACTCCGGTGCCGGGGGCACGGAGTCACAGGACTGGGCGGAGATGCTCCTGCGAATGTACACCCGGTGGCTCGAGCAGAAGGGATTCCAGGTGAAGGTCGTGGACATCCTCGTCGGTCAGGAGGCCGGGATCAAGAGCGTGGAACTCATGGCCCTGGGTCCCTATGCATACGGATACCTGAAGGGGGAATCCGGGGTGCACCGGCTGGTGCGCATATCCCCGTTTGATGCAAGCGGGAGGCGGCACACCTCGTTCGCCTCGGTGTTCGTCTATCCCGAGGTGGATGAGGACATCGAGATAGAGATCGACGAGAAGGACCTGCGGATCGACACCTATCGCTCGAGCGGCGCCGGGGGACAGCATGTGAACGTGACCGATTCGGCCGTGCGCATCACCCACCTGCCCACCAATATCGTGGTCTCGTGCCAGAACGAGCGCTCGCAGCATCAAAACAAGGACATGGCCATGAAGATCCTTCGCTCGCGCCTCTATGAGCTGAAGATGGAGGAACAGCAGAAGGAGATCGACCAGATAAACGCGGGAAAGAAGGAGATCGCATGGGGAAGCCAGATACGCTCGTACGTGTTTCAACCCTACCAGTTGGTGAAGGACCACCGGACCGGGGTGGAGACCGGGA
This sequence comes from bacterium, assembly GCA_049472355.1. Lineage (GTDB taxonomy): Bacteria > SZUA-182 > SZUA-182 > DTGQ01 > JAFGSM01 > JBLIRM01. The sequence goes on from JBLIRP010000076.1 coordinate 10,024, forward strand.
ATGTGAACGCGGTCATGGACGGCGAGATCGATCCCTTTATCGAGGCATACCTCAAATGGCAGTCCTAACCGCCTGAGCGATACCCAGCCCGCCAATTCGAATCCGAACCGTTAGGCCGGCGGTGTGCATAGCCATGCTTGATCCGATTCCCTTCTCCAACGAGGATTTCACATTCTCATCGTATTATTCTGATCCTGACTTTCAAATTTATCGGGCTAAAATGCAACTATGATTAAAAGAATCCTTTTTGAGGATGCAAAGGCATCTTTTGACTGATATATTTGGAGTCAATACGGGTGCCAACGAGTCGGTTAATTGTCCAACGCAAAAGTTTAAAATACCAATCCTGGAAACTGTTACCTTTGTCCGTATAGAACCGTTGACTGGGATTATTAGTGAGCCTGTTTATACATAGGATGCAACGGTTAAGGCTGTCTGAATATTGAGATGCTACATCCGGGCGCCACCCATTCTTTTGGTCTTCTATGAATTCAATCAAACGGGAAGTGTATGCAGGGCCAACTAAACGGCCGCTTGCAGGTCTGGGCACCATATCCGCTTGAATTTCCCTTTTTCTTGATTGCCTTGCCAAATTAACAATAGTGAGTTTTGGATCGGGAATGGACTCAGGGCAAGGCGGAATTTTTGAGACATGAATACTGAGAAAATTTGCGAGATTTTCTCGATCAGCAAGGATCCAGGCTTCTGCTTCTCGAACAGCCACCCTGAAACACATGTTGGAGAATTGACTGGGCAGCAAGGATTCGATTAATGGTGGGGCACATTCATAATCATGATCCAGATCAATCAATACAATCCAAGGCTTAAAGCGTGCTGCATTATTAAATCCCTCAATTTTTTGTTTAGGGTAATCTTTCCCTTTTTTGCCATAAACATGACCTATTGGCGCATGCAGATGCTCACCGAGCCGCTTGACTAATGCCTCATCCACAAGCCCCTCCACAGCACATGAAATAGTAACGGATTTTTGATTTGACATGCATCAATCCCCAAAAAGGGATAATTGCTGGACTTTTTTAGGGCGTGTTTGTGGAATAACGGCATCCGCAATGCTCAATCCCCCGTCAAGAAGAAGTTTGGCATCTTCTATGGTATCTGCGGGGGTAATTGTTGTGCCTTGGTCTCCCGGTTGGACAAGCAGGACTTCATCCAAGCCGATCCCATCATCCTGTAATACCTCGGTCGAATGTGTGCTCATTATGACCTGCCTGCCGGATTTTCGCTGGATTCGTGCAAACATCTGAGGAATAAATTTCACAACCTCCGGATGGAGTGATAACTCGGGTTCTTCCAAGAGTAAAGGACCGTTGCCATCCAATGTTACCCAAAGAAGTCCCATGAGCCTGAGTGTGCCATCTGAAAATTGATCTTCCATATGCCATGCGCCTTGGGGACGCCAATGTTCATATTTGCCTCGCAGATGAGGTGTACCTCGCTCATCACGAGTCATTTCCAGTTCCTTGAGCTGAGGAACGGCAAAACCCAAAGCATCTCTGATACGCCTTAATCGCGCATCACGAGTTCTTTCCTGGGTATGTGCAATCTGCTCGAGAAAATCACCCCCATAGGGATCATTCTTTTTCCCTATTGAGCGATCGGGCTCCCGAATGAGTTGCGGTACGATATGAAGGTAGCGAATGGTTGAAAAAAAATCCGCAATTTCTCTAAAATTTTGATTGACATAGACCTGTTCGAGATATGTCTGACTCAGCCGCTCAGGATCTTTTGCATCATTTGTATCAGGCCGCTCCAAAACTGTTTTTCCATGTTTAATCACCTTTTCTTTTTTAATAAGTGGGCGTCGCAGGTTATCTTGATTAAAATGGATCTCATATTCCCATGCAGATAAATCCTCTTCATTCCCTATACTTACATGGATTGATATATCCGACTTTCGTCTGGCTGAGAGGCACCGTAAGCTGGAGACCCCGCTTCTTTTACGAACGGCCTCTTGGAACCCGCCGCCAACTGATATAATATCGTGAAGGAATCTAAATACATCTAAAAGGTTCGATTTTCCCGATGCATTGGGTCCCACTAAAAATACCCTGTCCCGGAGTCCAACATCGATCTTCACAAAATTCCGCCAGTTTTCGAGATATAATCGGGTAAACCTAAATGATTTGCCTTTTGTTTTGCTCATTATTTATTCTTTCTTACAATAATAGAAATTTAGTTTTTTATTATGAACTATATGCAAAAAGTATATCCGAGGGCTGTGATTTATGTCAATATAGGGAGACTTCTCCAAGAACCAACATTCATTTGATATTCCCTGCTGCTTGCCGTAGGGTAACCTCCAAGGGAACAGTCTGAGAAATCATCGGCTTCTCAATATGACTAAATACGTTATGTAACGACGATGTTCGAGGTCAACCTTAATATGGATGACTTTTTCCTGGAGGCCCATATGAGCCTGTGACCACTGGATTTCTATAATCTTTGCTGGTGCATGGCCTTTGGCAGGCTACATGACTGCCCACGACCAATGCGGCCATCAGGATTGCCGCATGTGTATCCGGCAATTGCATTCATGACCGTCAGCACTTATAATAGCGTAACCTTTACAGGCATAGTGGGTAATGGAGTAGCTTTGTAAGGACAGGGGTATGCGCCGGTGTGCCTGTGGACTAATACTGCAGCCTGTCGGCGGAGCGAGCCATACAGGTAATTGCAGGGAGTAACATTAGTAGCTCCGCTTCGCGCCGCCTGACAAAGTTTTGCTGGCGTATCTCCTGTCCAGAAGAGATTCTGAAGTTTACGCGATTCAATCCATGCGCAGGGATGAGTGAGATCAACGATGTCTGAATTCGATTTACAGCGCCAGCACAGGTTGGACAAGATAGAGGAATTGAGAAAGGCAGGGGGGAATCCCTATCCCAATGACTTCCGTCCCTCTGCGGGAATCCCCGAGGTCATCGAAAAAAACGGCTCCATAGGGGAGGGGGAGGAATCCGCAGAGACGGTTGCCGTAGCCGGGAGGCTGGTTGCCAAGCGGGGTCACGGCAAGACCTGTTTCGCCCACATCCTTGGCAATGGGGCCCGGCTCCAGATATATGCGCGAAGGGATCTCATCGGGGATGAGCAGTTTGCGGGATTTGAGTCCCTCGATATTGGAGACATCATCGGGGTCAGCGGAAACATCTTCAGGACCCGCACCGGTGAGCTGACCCTGATGATCAAGAAATGCGCCCTTCTTGCAAAATCGCTGCGTCCCCTGCCGGAAAAATGGCACGGGCTCAAGGATGTTGAAACGCGGTATCGTCAACGCTACTTGGATCTTTTGACCAATCCGCAGACCCGGGAGGTTTTCCTCATGCGCAGCAGGATCATCCGGGCGATGAGGGAATTCTTCGATCAACGTGGATTCATGGAGGTGGAGACCCCCATGATGCAGCCCCTGCCGGGGGGAGCTGCGGCGCGTCCCTTCAAGACCCATCACCATACCCTGGACCTCGACCTGTACCTGAGGATCGCGCCTGAGCTCTATCTCAAAAGGTTGGTGGTGGGGGGATTCGAACGGGTCTACGAATTGAATCGCAACTTTCGCAACGAGGGCATATCCACCGAGCACAACCCGGAGTTTACCATGCTGGAATTCTACATGGCCTATGCCGACTACCAGGACCTCATGACCTTCACCGAGGAGCTTTTCGGTTCGCTTGCCCGGGGGATAAAGGGATGCCTGGCCTGGGAATATCAGGGGGTCAGGCTCGATTTCACCCCTCCCTGGCAGCGATACACCCTGCGGGAGGCCCTCTGCGCATTGAGTGACCTTACCGAGAGGGACCTTCAGGACAGGTCCCTCCTGGTCAAACGATATGTTGCGGAAAACCCGGGGATCGATGTAAAGGCCGCCCAAAGGGAGGCACACGGCAGACTGCTCATGAAGCTCTTCGAGACCCTGGTGGAACCGAGGCTCATGCAGCCGACGTTTATCACGGATTTCCCCAAGGAGGTGTCGCCCCTTGCCCGTTCAAAGGATGCGGACCCTGACGTGGTGGAGCGGTTCGAGCTCTACGTGGCGGGCAAGGAGCTGGCGAACGCCTTCAGCGAGCTGAACGATCCGGTGGATCAAAGGGAGCGGTTCCTTCGCCAGGTGGAGGATGCCGACGAGGAGGGGATGGTGAAGCGGGTGGATGAGGACTACGTACATGCCCTCGAATACGGTCTCCCTCCTACCGCCGGCGAAGGAATCGGGATCGATCGCCTTGCCATGGTATTTGCCGATGCATCGTCGATTCGTGATGTCATCCTGTTCCCCCAACTGAGAGAGGTTCAAAGGCCGTAACATGGCCATGCCCTACGAACTCTTTATCGCCCTTCGCTATCTGAAGGCAAAACGGAAACAGACCGTCATCTCTATCGTCACCGTCATATCCATGGCCGGGGTGGCGCTCGGGGTGATGGCCCTCATCATCGTGCTCGCGGTGATGACCGGCTTTCAGAACGACATGCGGGACAAGATCCTGGAGACCAACGCCCACGTGATCGTGTTGAGCCATGAATCACAGGGGATCGAGGGGTATGAGGCGATTATGCGGAACATCGGGGAGGTGCCGGGGGTGCGTGCGGTGGCCCCGTTTATTTACAGCCAGGTCATGCTCTCCTCATCCAGAAACGCCATGGGGGTGGTGCTGCGGGGCATCGATCCCGCCATGGAGGTGCAGGTGACCCGGCTGTCGGAGAATATGGTCGATGGTGAGGTTGCGGACCTGAGCGACGGTGCGGAGGAGGGCATCATCATAGGAAAGGAGCTTGCCACCAGCCTGGGCGTGTACCAGGGGCAGGAGATCACCGTCATATCCCCGGTGGGGAGGCTGACCCCGATGGGGAACGTGCCCCGCATGAAGAAGCTCCGGGTCGCCGGCATATTCGACTCCGGTATGTACGAGTACGACACCGGCCTTGCCTATGTCTCCCTGGACACGGCCCGGGATTTTTTCAGTCTGGGCCGGGTGGTGACCGGGTTCCAGGTGAAAGTCGACGACATCTTCAATGCCCGGGAGATCAGCCGGAGGGTCCAGGAGGCGCTGGGCTTTCCCTTCTTCACCCGCGACTGGATGGAGATGAACAAGAATCTCTTCTCCGCGCTCAAATTGGAAAAACTCGCCATGTTCATCATCCTCGTTCTCATCATCCTGGTGGCGGCCTTCAACATCATCAGCACCCTCGTCATGATGGTGCTCGAAAAACACAAGGACATCGGCATCCTGAAATCCATGGGTGCATCACGAAGGAGCATCTTGGTCATATTTCTCCTCCAGGGATTGACCATAGGGGTCGTGGGCACATTCGCGGGCCTGGCCGGGGGGATCGCGGCATGCTGGATCGCCGACACCTATCACCTCATAAAGCTCCAGGCGGATATCTACTATATCAGCTACCTCTCCTTTACCATGCAGCCCATGGATGTGTTCCTGGTATCCGCGGCCTCCATCCTGATAAGCATCGCCGCCACCTTGTATCCCGCGTGGCAGGCGTCGCAGCTTGATCCTGCCGAGGCCCTCAGATATGAATAACAGCGGCCCCCTGATAGAGCTTAAGGATATCCACAAGTCCTACCCCATGGGATCGGGATGCGTGGATGTCCTGAAGGGTATTGACCTGATGCTTCAACAGGGGGGGACCATGGCCGTGGTCGGCGCCTCCGGCGCCGGAAAGAGCACCCTTTTGCATATCATCGGCGCCCTTGATAGACCCACCAAAGGGCGATATCATTACAAAGGAATGGAGGTGTTCGGCCTCTCGGACAGAAAGATGGCCCGGTTCAGAAACCGGACGATCGGGTTCGTGTTTCAGTTCCATCACCTGCTGCCGGAGTTCACCGCGCTGGAGAACACCATGATACCCCTTATGATCGCAGGGACATTGGGACGCAGGGAGGTCGAGGAGAGGGCGCGGGGGCTTCTTGCGGAGGTGGGGCTGGAACATCGGGAATCGCACCGGCCCTCAGAGCTCTCCGGGGGTGAGCAGCAACGGGTCGCCATCGCCCGCGCCCTGGTCAACGAGCCGGAACTCCTCCTGGCGGACGAGCCCACGGGAAATCTGGATACGAAAACGAGCGAGTCCGTGTTCGATCTCATGATACGGCTCAATGAAAAGAAGGGGATGAGCATGCTCGTGGTCACCCACAACAGGGAATTGGCAGGCCGTGCCGGGTGGCAACTCAGGCTTCAAGATGGTATGATTGTGGATTGATTTTTGCATCTATTGTCATATAATAAAAATAGAAATACATTCACAACGAACGTTGTGGGGCATAAGACCAATTGGTAACAGCATGGTTGTCGTATACAGGGCATACCCCGGCTTCATAATTCGTATGCCCCGTATGCAATAAATAGTCATTCGAGGTTTGCATTATGTTTGAGCGTTTCACAGAGAGGGCAAAGCGCACCATCGTACTTGCACGAGAAGAGGCGATACGGGTCAAGAACCCCTATTTGGGCACTGAACATATCCTGCTCGGTCTCATCCGCAAGGAGGACGGGACCGCTGTTGAGGTCTTGAAGAAGGTGGGACTGGACCTGCGGGAGATCCGTTTCGAGGTGGAGAGAAGGATCTCGCACCAGTTCCAGAGAAAGATCGAGAACCAGGTGGAGATCCCCTTTACCAACCGGGCCAAAAAGGTCCTGGAACTGGCCATTGAAGAGGCCAACATGATGGGGCACGACCGCATCGGCACCGGCCATCTCCTCATCGGACTGATCAAGGAAGGAGAGGGGATTGCCTCGCTGGTGTTGGAGGATCTCCGGGTGGATGTGGGCGAGGTGCGCAGGGAGGTCGTCAACATGGTCCACCTGGGCCAGCAGGAGGTGAAGCCGGACGTAAAAACGGAGACCCTCGACGAATTCGGCAGGGATATCACCAAGCTCGCCCTGCAGGGAAAGCTCGATCCGGTCATCGGCCGGGAGAACGAGATCGAGCGGCTCATCCAGATACTCAGCCGAAGGACCAAGAACAATCCCGTGCTCATCGGCGAGCCGGGGGTGGGCAAGACGGCGATCGTGGAAGGGCTCGCCCAGAGGATCGCCGACCGCTCCATTCCCATCTTTCTCGCCAGCAAGAGGATCGTGGGCCTCGATTTGGGCCTGCTCGTGGCGGGCACCAAATACCGGGGGCAATTCGAGGAACGGATGAAGGCGATCATGCAGGAGATCATGGAGGCGAAAAACGTCGTCCTGTTTATTGACGAGCTTCATACCCTCATCGGCGCGGGCGCCGCGGAGGGCTCCATCGATGCCTCCAACATGCTCAAGCCCGCACTCTCCCGCGGCGAGATCCAGGTGATCGGGGCGACCACGCTGCGCGAGTACAAGAAGCACATAGAAAAGGACGGCGCCCTGGAGCGGCGCTTTCAGACGCTCATGGTGGCCCCTCCCACCCTGGAGGAGACCATCCAGATCATCAGGGGGTTGCGGTGCAGATACGAGGCGCACCACCATGTCGTGTTCAACGAAGAGTCAATCGTTCAGGCGGCCAGGCTTTCCGACCGGTATATCACCGACCGCTACCTGCCCGACAAGGCGATCGATGTCCTCGATGAGGCGGGATCGCGGGCCAGGCTGAAGAATGCTGAATTCCCCCCGGTGCTCAAGGACCTCCAAAAGGATCTCATGAAGGTCAGGGAGTCCAAGGACGAGGCCATAAAGTCCCAGGAATACGAAAAGGCCGCGCAACTCAGGGACAAGGAGCGGAAGCTCCGGATGGAGCTGGAGGAGAAGAACCG
>JBLIRP010000077.1:0-17490 GCA_049472355.1 bacterium
ACAGTATGTATCCGGTAAACTATGATTGGGTGGATGCTGCAGCAAACGGGGTTACGTTGACCAGTATGGATGACGACAGTTATCAGGAAATCGACATCGGTTTTGATTTCAATTTTTACGGCCAGACGTATAACAGGATTGTGATCTCTTCAAACGGTTTTCTCAGTTTCAGTACTTCCGATGCATCATCATGGGATAATGAAACGGTCTTCTATAGCTGTAGTCCATCAACTTTTATCGCCCCCTTCTGGGATGATCTTTATCCTGCAGACACGGATTATATTCATTATTGGCTTGATGACAGCAGCTCACCCAGGAGATTGATCGTGGAATGGGACTCTATCAAATATTATCCTGATTATGACGTTCCCGGAGATATTGCCTTCGAGGCAATCCTCTATGAAGGAAGCGATACAATTGTCTTCCAGTACAGGGATGTCGTATTTTCAGACATGGATGATGGCTGTAGCTTTGGTCAATCCGCCACGGTTGGTTTGAGAAGGTGCGTCGGCCAGGAGGAAATAACCGGCGAGGAGTATTCGTACGATAGCATCGCCGTATTCGACGGCACGGCGATATGTTTCGATCCCAGCGGTCAGACGCAACCCGAGGTGATCTATCCCAGGGTGGTTCGACACCAGCCGGGAGAAGATGCCGCGATTGACCTGGTCGGTTCAGGCATGGATCAGCTTACCGTCGAGATTGTCTTTAATACGCCCATGGATCCGGGTTCGACCGGGGCTGCCTTTGTAATGACTCCTTATATTTCGGGAACCCTTGGTTGGGACTATCAGGGAAGATTGCTGAGGTTTATCTCGGATACGCTTCCGGATGATGGGCAACATTTTAGCGTAACCGTTCTTGGAAGTGCCGTGAGCGCCGATGGACACGGGTTTGACGGAGACGCCGACGGGGTCATCGAAGGCTCCCCGGCGGATGATTACACATGGGGTTTTGTATGCGGAGAGCCCGGGATCTATGTGGATGCGAATAATACAACCGGAGTCGAGGATGGGAGCCTTGAGCATCCATATACATCCATCCAGGCAGGGATCGATAATGCGGTTTCAGGAGACATCGTGACCGTGGCCCAGGGAAGTTACACCGAAGATATCGTGCTTGCGGACGGCGTAACCGTTCAGGGCTCAGGCATGGAAGCCTCATTCATTGTTGGCGGCGTATCCGGAATGAATCTGGATCATGTGGCCATATCCGGGTTCACCATCGACGGCAGCGGTAACAGCCCCGATGATGTCGCTCCGGGTATTGATATTGAGAACGTATCGTCCATAGAGATCAGTCATTGTTGTGTCGTTAATCATCCTTCCGTGGGGATCAATTGTTTTATATTCGATTCATTGATCCTTTCTCATACTTTAATCGCCCGGAACGAATACGGAGGGATTTCGGTAGCTGAAGGGAATACAGCCTTTATTTCCAACAACCTGGTTTATGACAATGGCGCTTACGGGATCCATGTCGAATCAACGGGTTCTTCACCGTTACAAGTCTCCATTTACAACAATACGCTTCATGGTAACGGATATAATGTCCAGCCCTGGGAACATAGCGGTATTTCGTTGCTATGGAATACAGCCGGAGTGATCCAAAACAATATCCTCAGTGAGAATATCGGGTTCGGTATCGAGGCATATCTTGATGATCCGAATGCGATCATTGTGGAATATAATGATTTCTGGAAAAATCAGGCCGGGGCGTATACGGGGGTTTGGCCGGATCCCGATACCTCCCACAATATATTCGATAACCCGGGCCTTGCATTTCAATTAGGTCCTGAACATCAAGCTGACTTCCGTCTTCTCCCCTACAGCGCATGTATCAATGCGGGTATCATAGTAGGGGATATCGTGGATGATTTGGAGGGTATCGAACGACCTCACCATGGTCTCTATGATGTGGGCTGTTATGAATATGCCGATGCATACCCATTCCCCGGGGACACGACCTTGCCCCAGACGTTGGATGATTATTGTTGCTCCGGACAGCAGGTGGATCACCCTGCCCGCATTACCCTGACCGCCACGGATGACGTGAGCGGTGTGTATCACACCTATTATCACATAAACGGTGGTCCTGTTCAGGAGGGAAACACCATCATCATCAACCGGAATGGATCGGATGTCATTACCTACTGGAGTGAGGACGGGGCGGGTAATATCGAATCCGCGCACACCATAGAAGTCAACATATCGGGTTTTTCAGAGGTCATCTTCGTGGATCAGGATGCCCAGGGCGCGGCGGATGGATTATCCTGGGAGAATGCCTTTACTACCATTCAGGATGGCGTGGATGTGGCAGCCCCGTATGAACTGGAGGTATGGGTTGCGGAGGGGCGGTATGCGGAGATGATCGATCTGCATGACGGTATCCAAGTATACGGAGGATTTTCGGGCATAGAGTCCGTGCTCGATGGGCGGGATCCGGTGACACATGAAACCGTTATCGATGCCAACAACAATTGGGCCGGGGTAATGGCCGGTGACGGAAGCGGCATTGATGGGTTCACCATTACCGGTGTGCAGGCTTCCTCGGAGAGCCGGGTTGCAGGGGGTATTGTCTGTCTGGGATCATCCCCGGTCATTTCAAACAACAAAATCATCGAAAACAATGCCTCGGGAATCTATTGCGAGAGGTCTTCCGCCTCTATTCACCAGAATCTCATCATGGATAACACGGATTTCTCCGATTTCGGCGGCGGCGGAATCAACTGCTCCTTCTACTCCTCTCCCGAAATCACCAACTGCTCCATTACCGGAAATGACGGCGGGGTCATGGGCGGCGGGATTTCATGCACCACACACTCATCGCCGCGGATCATGAATTGCGATATAAGTGGCAACACCGCCGCCTACGAGGGTGGCGGCATACACTGCGAAGAGTCTTCCCCGGCCATCGTCAATTGCACCATCACAGGGAATGCATCGACAAGCCTTGGCGGCGGAATCAACTGCTCCTTCTACTCCTCTCCCGAAATCACCAATTGTTCCATTACCGGAAATAACGGCGGGGTCATGGGCGGCGGGATTTCATGCACCGAATACTCATCGCCGCGGATCATGAACTGTGACATACGGGGCAATACCGTCACCAATGGCGGCGGAGGCATACGCTGCAAGGAGTCTTCTCCGCTCATCATCAACTGCGCCATTATAGGGAATTCATCGGCAGCCGCCTGGGGTTTTGGCGGTGGGATGTACTGTCATGTGGCCGCTTCGCCGGTCATCACCAACTGCACATTCAGTGAGAATTGGGCGGGCAACCTGGGAGGCGGCATCTATTGCGATGATCCGGATTCCACCGCCGTGATCGGCAACTGTATCCTGTGGAATGACGCACCCGGTGAGATCAACGGCGGCGGCGTCTTCCATGTGGTTTACTCCGATGTCCAGGGGGGATACGGCGACATGGGGACAAACCATTCCATCGATGCGGATCCCCTGTTTGTCGATCCCAATGCGGGCGATTTCCACCTCCAGGGTGGTTCTCCGTGTATAAACGCAGGCGCGGGGGTATGGGCCTCTGCCTTCGACAAGGAGGGCATACCGAGGCCGGTGGGTGCGGAATACGATATGGGGGCCTACGAGTATGCGCACGCCATACTCCCCGTTCCTTCAGGGTATGCGACCATCCAGGGGGCGATCGATGCCTCGGTGGATTGGGACGTGATCCTGGTCTCCCCCGGGGTGTACACGGAGTGTATCGATCCCCTGGGGAAGGCCATAACCATAACCAGCACATCCCCGTGGGATACGAATATTGTTGAAACCACCGTCATCGATGCGAATCAGCAGGGAAGCGTGGTCGTCTTCACGGGCGGGGAGGATGAAGATACCGTGCTGAGCGGATTCACGCTGCAAAACGGCAGGGCGGAATATGGCGGGGGGATCACGTGCAATCCCGGCACATCCCCGACCATAACCCGTTGTATCGTCACGGGCAACACCGCAACCGTATGGGGCGGAGGGATACGCATACGCTCCGCATCCCCGGCGATCGCCTACTGCACGGTGCAGGGCAACAGCGCGGAATATGGTGCGGGGATCTACTATCAAGAGTCATCATCGGGGCAGATCGCGTATTGCGTCATCAGCAACAATACAGCCCATATCAATGCAGGGGGGATATTCTGTCATACTTCATCCCCGGTTATCACCAATTGCACGATACGCGGGAATATCGCCGAAACCGGGTACGGGGGCGGGATGCGCATAAACTCTGCATCCCCTGCGATCATCAATTGCGTGATCGTGGATAACCATGCAATCGGGGAAAACGGCAGGGCAGGGGGACTCTGTCTCTCCTCTGCATCGCCGTATATCGCCCACTGCACCATAGGGATGAATTCAGCGGCGGGCGGCGGGGGGATCTATTCTTCCAATGAATTATCAGCTCCCTCGATAACAAGCTCCATCCTGTGGGGGGATTCTCCCGAAGAGCTGGTGCTGAACGGGAGTATTCCAACCATTACCTATTCCGACATCGGACAGGAAGGGTATGCCGATCCTCTCTCGTACACGATCAGTGCGGATCCCCTGTTTATCGATCCGAACGGAGGGGATTTCCGTCTCCAGGAAGGCTCTCCGTGTATCGATGCGGGCAAACCCGACTCCCTGATCACGGACGACCGGGATGGCACGGTGAGACCTCGGGACGGCGATGGGGATGGCAGCGTCGTTTCGGATATGGGGGCATACGAGTACTGATCCCGCCTTCATCTATGCGGCACCGGTTTTCATTCGGATTTTGCAGGTGCCGTCATAGCTTGAAGGGTCTGCTCACTGTGATGTCAATTCCGGGTCTGCAAAGGGGTTTCGAATGGAAACTATGCGACCTTAGAGCGCTTGTCTATCAAAACCTTGGTGAGTTGGTAATCAATCTCCAGGTTCAGCCAGAACCGTGCGGGTATCTCAGGCATGACCTCCTCGAGTTGCAAGGCGGTCTGGGCGGTGATGGCCTTTTTTCCATGGATAATCTCATTTATCGCGTTCAGAGGCCGTCCCATGCGTTTCGCCAATTCCTTCTGAGAAATACCCCTGGCCTCTATTTCCTCCGCCAGGTACTCACCAGGAGGGATGGCGATATCAGGATAAGCATCAGTTTTATTCACCATGGTAATCCTCCACATTTATAATGCGCACTTTGTCTTCTTTGACCTTTTCAATAATAAGCCGATAGTTCCCGGTGAGAGTCATTGAGTACTGATCGGCACGTTTGCCTTTCAAAGGATGCACGCGCAATGCCTGGTGCCCGTAAAGCTGGGTAAATTCTTCCATTGCTCTCAGAATCGCAATGCGTTGGATATACTTGCGACCGATTGGAACCCCGAATAGGCGCGTAGCCTCTGAAAGACTCACACTCGCTTTTGCCAGCCGGTTTGTCGAGAATTCAATTTCCACCCTTACACCCTATAGGTATAATATAGCTCAATACATTTAGCCTGTCAAGCATTTCATAAGTGCGCTCACCCGGCGTGCCCGCCTTGAAATCGACATATATACACCCCTTGCAGTATATGAAGACCCGAATAATATCCTGATAAAATGACGATGTAAATAGTGGTAATGCATATCGTGGTGCCGCAGTCTGGCGATTTTCCGATCCTTGTTCACGGCATGATTAAACGTCCGTGGGGCATCGGTGTCCTGATGCGGCAACGGAGGGATAATGGGACTTCGGATCAAGGTCGGGGCGGTAACGGACACCGGAAGGACCCGGGACATCAACGAGGATCACTATATCATTGCCAAGGATATGGGCCTGTTCCTGGTGGCCGACGGATTGGGCGGTCATAATGCAGGGGAGGTTGCAAGCAGGATGGCCGGGAACGTCATCAAGGATCACCTGAATGCCGCGGATGATACCCTGGTGGGTGAGTACGAGAAGGAATTTTCCCGCAACACCAACCGGATGCTCAGCGGGATTCGGCTGGCCAATACCGCCATATACGAGGCAGGACAACACCAGTCGGAACACCGGGGCATGGGTACGACCATTTCCTCGGTGCTCATCAATCGCGATGTCATGGCTCTCGCCCATGTGGGTGACAGCCGGATTTACCGCATACGCAAGCGACGCATCAAGCGGTTGACCAGGGATCACACCATGGTTGAGGAACAGGTGCAGCGGGGTCTCATCACCAAGGAGGAGGCGGAGCACTCCGGGCACAAAAACATCATCACCAGGGCGCTCGGCATCGGCTCTACGATCGAGATCGATGCGGATGAAGATGTGCTGCATGATCACGACCGGATACTCCTGTGCACGGACGGCCTCACCAATATGGTCAGCGAGGGGGAAATACTGGACATCGTCCTCGGATACGGGGATGATCCGCAGAGGGCCTGCCGGGAACTGGTGAACAAGGCGAACGGCAATGGGGGCAGGGATAATATCACGGTCATTTTGTTGCATTACAATAAGGACGCGGAAAAGGGGAGGGGGCTTGGGAGGGCGATTCTGTCCCGAATCGGCGCAGCGAAGCAGTGGTGCCGAAGAGGCACAGGGGCAGTTCACGAGGGAAAGGGAGAACGATCATGGCGAAGGTGATTGTAAAATACAGGGAAGCCGCACTCAGGGAGGTTCTGTTAACCAAATCCACTATGACCATAGGCAGGGTGGAACAAAACGACATACCAATCAAGAACCTTGCGGTGTCACGCCAGCACGCTCGGATTTCAAAGGGAAAAGGGGTTTATGTTTTGGAGGATCTCGACAGCCTCAATGGCACCTTTGTCAACGACAAGAAGGTGTCCAAATACGTTCTGAAGGACGGGGATGAGATCCTGATCGGCAAACATACCCTTGTTTTCAGCGAAAAGGCGGGCATCGGCAAGGTAATGGACCAGGATATCGACATACCCCTCACGGAAAAGACCGCCATCCTGGATACCAAAAAGCAGCGGGAACTAGTCGCTGAACCGGCAGGAGAATCCCGGAACACACTGGAGATGCCCGAAGGGTACAAGGGCAGGATCATGTTTATTGAAGGGGGAGCGGGACAGCAGAGCATCGAGATCACCAGGCGGATCACCGTTGCAGGGAAGGGAGAGGACGCCGATCTGCGTCTGACGGGACTTTTCGTGGGTAAGCGCGCCTTCATCATCAGCAGAAGGCTTGATGGATACTTCATCACCCATTCAGGGGACGGGTGCATGACCAGGGTGAACGATAAGGAGTTGAAAGAGGAGCGGGCATTGGGCGATGGTGATGTGATCAGCGTCGGCAAAACAAAAATGAAATTCTATATACAAAAGGGGAAACCCTGACATCTCTATTCATTAAGTGCAATGCCGGAATTGACGGGGCCGCAACAGGCCCTCTTGGATCAAAAGACTGATCATATCCTGAAACTATCCCCCATTAAAAGTAGACTCTATGCCGGATGTTTCCCGGTGATTCCGACCCTTTTACAAGACCCTGGAAATTGAAATTGCCGACCTGTTGACCTGATTCATGGGTGGGACAAGGGCCTTCCCTCGAATACCCTGGAAGTGTACCCAATAGCCTGAATTATTATGAAATTCCAGCCGAAGAATACATTAGGATTCCACGGTGGTGGTGTCCGAGAAAGCCGGTGCCCCTGGCGGGGGAAGGGCATTGGTATAATCACTATACACTGTATCTTCATTGAACATGGAGGATCCTGCTTTACGTCATGACGGCATTTCGACCCATACAATTCGGAAAGTATCTGCTTATGGACAGAATCGCCACAGGCGGGATGGCGGAATTATACCGGGCCAAGATGACGGGGATTCAAGGCTTTGAGAAGCTCATCGCCATAAAGAGGATACTCCCCCACCTGACCGCCGATGAAAGCCTGGTCAACGCCTTTATCGATGAGGCGAAGCTTGCCGCCTTGCTCCACCACCAGAATATCGTTCAGATATACAATTTCGGGGTCATGGAGGATTCCTATTTCATCGCCATGGAATTCCTCTTCGGCAAGGATCTCAGGTTCATCATGCAGAAATCGATGAGCAAGAAAAGGCCCCTCGGGCTCGATCATGCCCTTTACATTGCATCGAGGATCTGCGCGGGTCTCGACTATGCCCATAACCTCAAGGATTTTCAAGGGAGTTCCCTTAATATCATTCATCGGGACATCGGTCCGCACAATATCTTCATCACCTATGACGGCCAGGTGAAGATCATCGACTTCGGCATTGCCAAGGCGGCAAACCAGAACTCCACGACCCAGATGGGCTCCATCAAGGGGAAGGTTGCCTATATGTCGCCGGAACAGGCGCTCGGCAAGGGCATCGATCATCGCTCCGACCTCTTTTCCATAGGTATCGTCCTCTATGAGATGGTGACGAACAGGCAGATGTTTTCAGGGGACACCTTCGAGGCATATGCCAAGGTCAGGGAGGCGGCATACGAGCCTCCCGAGAAGGTGAAAAAGGACCTTCCACCGTCGGTGTGCAGGATTCTGCACAAGGCGCTCGCAAAGGAGCCGTCCCGGCGATATCAATCCGGGGATGCCATGCTCAGCGATATCGAGCGGTGCATGTCCGAGTGTGCCTTCCAGCCGAATGACCGGACACTTGCCCAGTACATGAAAAAGCTCTTTGGAAGGGATGCAGGTGCGGAAGAGCGCGCGATGCGCGATGCGGTCCTCCTGGACCCGGAGGAGTCCCCCAAAACCGTAGAGCAGGGCGACACATCCAAAATAACACTAAATCAGGGGACCATTCCTGTCAGGCGCAGGTCGCGGAGGCATGTCATCACAACGCTGGTGACTCTTCTCATCATCCTGACATTGCTTGCCGCCATGACAATCATGCAGAACCCCGTGTCCCCGTCGAGCAGGATTAAGGCCGTCCTTACGGGCCGCGGTCATGGTTCGGGCCCGGCCGGCTCCGGCACTGCCCAGGGAAATGGGACCGGAGGCGTCCCTGATGCGGGATTGGCATCGGCACCGCAGTTGTCGGGAGGCATTCTCAGCAGGCAGGAGGCCCGACTCCTCGAGGAGGCAAATGCCCTTGTTTCATCCGGACGTTTCAAGGAGGCTATCTCATTGTGTGAGGGCATCCTGGCGAAAGCCCCCGCCATGACCGAAAAGATAGTAGGACCCTATGCTCGGGCGTTGCAGGGGTACGCTACCCTTATGATGGACACGAATCAAGCGGAGGCAAAGGCATTGCTGGTGAAGTCGATCATGCTGTATCCGGAGAGCGCCCAGGGGCACTACTATCTTGGTCGGATGTATGACAAGGAAAAGAATACGCCCGGCGCAATCGCGTCCTACCAGAAGGCAATCGAGCTCGATCCGAATTTGTCCCGGGCCTTTTTCAATCTCGGGTATCTCTATGCAATGAGCAAGGATTATGCTGGTGCGGAGCGGATGTACGAGCGGGTCGTCGCACTTGCCCCTCCCTTTGTGGACGAGGCGTACTTCAATCTTGCCCTTGTATATATAAAGAGGGGGCAGGTACAGAAAGGCATCCAGAGCCTCGATGCCGCTCACAGGACCAATCCCGGCAACGAACAGGCAAAGAAGCTCCTGCAACAGATGAAACGTCAATCAGGGAGGAAAAAATAAGGGTATGAGAAGGATGCTCATGTGCGTGACCGGCATCGTCCTGGCAGTGACAGCCGTGGGGTGTGGCATGCTGAACAAGGATGCACGGGAGTGGCAGCCGGTGAAGCCAAGGGAGACGGCCTATATTCACACCGTCAAGTGGCAGGGAGAGACACTCCAGGTCATCGCCGCATGGTATACGGGAAACAAAGAGAACTGGCAGGCCCTTGCGGATGCAAATCCCGTCATCAATCCCAATCGTCTCTGTCTCGGCAACCAGATCTTTATCCCCCAGGGGCTTCTGAAATCAAGGAAGCCGTTGACCAGGCAGTTTATTGCAGACCTGCACAAAAAACCGAAGAAGGTAAAAGGAAAAACAAAAAGGCCGGCGCCTCAGCCCACCGTCGACATCGATGATGAATTCGTGCTGTTTGGGCCCAAATAAAGGCGGTGGAACCGAGGGCCGCGGATAACGAGCCCTGCCGCATGGCGTATGTGTTCAGCAGGAGAGGGAGATGAAGGATCGTCGCGGGATTCTTACTATCTTTTGTGTATTGGCCGTGATGCTGGTATTCGCGGTTTCCCCGTGTGTCTTCGCCGTCAGTACGCAATCCCCGCTGAGCCCTGAAGAAGTTAAGGAAATTTTTGCCGCTGCGAGGCGATTGAGCAACGCGAACCTTGCCAAGTCAAACCTCTCGGGGATGGACCTGAGCAGTGCGAGTATTCTTCATACCAACCTGAGCGGGTCGAACCTCAGCAATGCCAACCTGATGGATGCCGTGCTCATGCACACGGACCTGAGCGGTGCAAATCTGCACAAGACAAACCTGAGCGGGTGCAAAATGGCTCGTTATTCCCTGAACAAGGCCGACCTGAGGGATGCGGAATTGAACCTTGCCGTCATGCAAGACGGGGATGCCCAAAATGCCGATTTGACCCGTGCCGGCCTTCGGGGCGCAATGATACGCGGGGTCAACTTGAAGGGGGCGAATCTGAGCCATGCGAACCTGAGCCTTTCATTCATCTCAGGCGACCTGGACGATGCCACCCTTGCCTTTGCCGATATGCACGGTGCGCATCTTGCCGAGGTGAGCCTGCGCGGTGCGGACATGCGAACGGTCAACCTGAGCGGGTCACGACTGGTGAAGGCTGATATGGGCGGCAACAGCCGTATGCATGCGAATCTCTCAAACGCCAACATGAACCATATCGTCATGCTTTCGGTGAAGATGGCGGCGGCCGATCTGAGGGGAGGGTATCTGAACGGCTCCATCATCGAGGAGGGCGATTGCACCGGGGTCAATCTGACCAATGCCAATCTGGACGGCACGGTCATCATCAAGACCGATCTCGAGAAGGCGGACCTCAGGTATGCCAGCCTGGTCCATGCCTATCTTGAGGAGATTGATTTGACCGGCGCGAACTTGACCAGTGCCATAATGACCAATGCCAAGGTGCACAAATGCACCCTGAACGAGGCGCTCCTCGTTGGGGTTGATTTCTGCGGGGCCACGCTCAGCGGGTCAAGCCTGAAGAAGGCGGTGCTGCGCACGGCGCTCCTCAAGGGTGCGGACCTGGGCGGCGTCAATCTGGATGGCGCCGATATGAAGGACGCCGATTGTGCCGGCGCCGACCTCACCAATGCCGTTCTGATCGGCGCCGACCTGAGCAGGGTCAACCTGAGCGGGACGCTTCTGTCATTCGCCGATCTGTCAAAGGCAGTGTTGGGGGGCGCCAGCCTGAAGGATGCCATGGTGCGCAACATCATCCTGAATGGTGTGGATCTGAAGGGGATCGAGCTTGAGAGGGTCGATCTGACCGGCGCCGTCCTGAAGGACGCCGATCTTTCCGGTGCACGACTGAGCGGCACGATCCTCGATGATGCCGACTTAAGCGGTGCGAATCTCAGCGCCGCAGTCCTGGCCAATGCCTCCCTGAACCGGGCGACCCTCAAGAAGGCGAACCTGAGTGAAGGGGATCTGGGGCATGCAATACTGAAGGGCGCCAATGCAAGCTCTGCAAACCTTTCCCATGCGAACCTGACCGATGCCGATCTCACCGGTGCAAGCCTGCGGAATGCAGACCTTCGCGGGGCACTCATGGAGGGGGCGAACCTCGCCGGTGCCGATCTCAAGGGTGCCGACCTCACCGGTGTCGATACCAGCCTTATCAGCAACTTCAAGGATGCCGTCAATGCCGGCAGGGCGATCGGGACGGATAATTAGGCATGCGCATCACCATATTCACCCGTTATAAGACAATAATCATGCACATACATCGACTCCGCCATGAGGGATCTCCGATGCTTCGTAGTGCCGGAGTTATCAAACATGGTCAAAACAATGAGCAAATGTCCGTGTGCCATTCCTGCAAGAATATACGCCCCCAGGTAGTGTAAACTTATCCATACAGAAAGGCGAAATCCTTTACACTTTCCTGCTCCCATGGAAGTCAAATAGGCTTCAATGACGTCAGATGAGCGGGATTCGGAAATATCCTTTGAATGCCCAGCCGTATTGTATAAATGGCATAATATTTGCTCTCTTCATATAGGCTACTTTTCGCCATTTTTCATCATTCACTTAGTAGATGCATGCTTCAAAATTCCTAAGTGTTTTCAAAAAAGGTTCTTTAAATCAATATGTTTTGCATGGTGTAGGTAAGTCAGCCCTCGTGCAATAACTATGAAATTCACACTTCTTGTGTGGAATGGAGTGCCTGAATCCTTGTGCGGAAAAATTTACATTACCGGTTCTCTCAAGATTATCCGGATTATGTGGAAGGCGTTATCAAGAGTAATATGAAAACCTGCGCCCGTTTGGATATATGCTGGATCGGGATTCGAAGAACCATTATCGTGTGTAACGCGAACACTGCACTATTGAAGTGACAAGTACTCAATCCCTTTATGGAGGTGATTATGCGGTATAGGATCAAGACCCTGCTCCTTCCCCTGACATGCCTGATCATGATCGGGCTCGTCCTTTCAATCTGGTCTTCCGCCGGGATTGCTGCGGATCAGGAAAATTGCCAGCTCTGTCATCGCTATTCGGGTTTGGCTGCATTTACCCCCGAAACCGGAACGAAGAAGATCTTTTACGTGAATGAAACCGTGTATAGAAACACGGTTCATGGCAGCGTTCAATGCACCCATTGTCACCCGGATGTCAAGGAGGTGCCTCATAAACCGGTAAAAAGGGTAGACTGCGGCCTGAAATGCCATGTTAAGGAGCCGTCGTCGGACAAGGATTTTTCCCACAAGCCGATTGTTGATCAGTTCAAAAAGAGTGCCCACGGCATGTCCAAGCTTTTTTTATACGAGGACGGCCAGCCGAAATGCAAGTACTGTCATCAGAATCCCATCTATCAACCCATGCGCGGGATTATGGCACGGCATGAGGATGCAGAGGCCGAGGCCCTTGCCCGGTGCCTGGGGTGTCACGAAAAGGACGAGTGGACGAAGCGTTTCCTCCAGCATTTCATATCCCGCACGGAGGCCCGCTGGAGCAATCGGGAGATAGTGGATCTGTGCAATACCTGCCATGCCAATGAGGAAATGATGAGTAAATTCATGCTGGATGTGACCTCGAATTTCAAGGAGACCTTTCACTGGCGAAACGTGAAATACGATATGGAGAACGGCGCCCATTGCCTGAGTTGTCATGCCCCCGATGAATTGGGGTACACCCCGCATACCATCCTTGCGTCATCCGATCCCAATTCCTCCACATCCATGGAGCGCCGGTTGAAGACATGCGGGCAGCCGGGTTGTCATACCGCTCCGACCAGACCCTTTGTCGAGGGCAAGCTGCACGGCACCGGTCTCAAGGTCAGTCTCTTGAATGCGAAACTTGCCGAGATGGAAGGGAGACTCTCCGAAACGGAGGAAACGGATCTCAACGCGACCCTCAAATATGAAAAGACCGAACGGCTGAAAAAGAGGATCATATGGGGCATCAAATTCTTTTATAAGATCATGATACTTCTCGTTCCAGGCGCAATGTTCATGCATCAGATGCTGGATCTCAGGATCACCTTGAAAGAGAGAAGGGAAAGGAGACACTGATTATGCCGAAATGGGGCCGACGAGCCGAGGACCAGGAATGGTTCATTCGGTTGAATAGAACCGAGGTATGGCAGCACAATATCATCTGGGTCACCTTCTTGCTCCTGGTGTTGACCGGAATGATGTCCCTTGTTCCCACATCCTGGGTCGTTGCCATGTTCGGTGATTATGCCGCAACGGTTTACCGGTGGCGGCGATATCTGCATTTCTTTTTTGCCTTTTGGCTTTTCGTGGGGTGTGTGTGGCACATATGCTATCTTGCCTTTACCGATGATGGCCGGCAGGTGTTCAAGGACATCATCCTCAAGCCGATCGATTTTATCCAGATGAAGGAAAACGTCCAATACATGCTGGGAATGCGTGACGAGAAGCCCAAATTTGACCGGTATGATTACAAGGAGAAATTGGAATATCTCTTCGGATGCATAGGCACGACCGTGATCTTTATCACCGGCACCATCATGACCCTTGCCCCCCTCTTCCCGAAGTTCGTCGTCGAGGTAGCGGCGACCTTTCATTTGATGGAGGCCACGCTGGCAAGTTTTGCCATCTCCATCTGGCATTTCTACGCCGTCCATTTGAAACCCGGGAAATTCCCCCAGGACACCTCCTGGCTCGATGGAAAGATGACCATGCACCACCTGGAAGAGGAGCACCCGGTCTATTACGAAAGGGTAATGAAGGATCGAAGGGTGCAACGGCAACGGGAGGAACCCACCTATATTCTCGCTGAGGACGCCGGCAAGAGGGGCATATCCGATGCCTCTCTTGTCGAGACCGCACCCGCCGCGGATACGGAAAAGGATCACCAGGGAGAGGAGACGGACCTATGAGATATGGTCGCGGAAATCTGGCCAAGGTACTGACGGTTATCGTATATTCCATCCTGGTAATACTCTTGGTGATGCTTTTCAAGGTCATCTATGTACCCAAAAAGGGGATAAGTCACGGTCCCCCACCGGTCAGCCTGGAGGAGGCCCCGGTGCAGCCGGCAAAGCTGCAGCCCTTCAAGGGGGATGTCTTCAAGAAGATCCTCGAGAAAAAGATGCAGCTCAAACTCGAGCATTTTCACAATCTGGATGAGAGTGTCGATGTTCGGGAATGGGTGCCCAATCTCTGCCTTGTCTGTCACGGGAGTTTGCCTCACAGCAAGAACAAGGATACCAGGGCGCTCTATAACATGCACACCTATTTCTGTGCATGCGAGGTGTGTCATTTAAAGGGCGAAGGCCTCATATTCAAATGGTTCGACACCCAGACAGGTGAAATCATCGGCAGGATCTCGGAGAGGGTCGAGGAGCAGATCCCCACGGGCACCTATTCAGGCAATTACGGGGCGAAGATCATCCCCTGCATCCTTGAGGGACCAACAGTGGTCAGGATGGATCAGCCGGTAACCAAGGAATATGCCAATGAATACCTGACGATATGGTCCCAATACACCCTTGACCAGCAATCCCAGGCGAAACTGGAGATACACCGTCAGTTGACGAAGGAACCGGTGAAGTGCACGGACTGTCATCAGAAGGAAAGTCCCTATCTTGATTTCAGGCGGCTGGGGTATCCCCCGTTTCTGTGTGATGAATTCGTTGGAACCGAAGTTGCGAAGATGGTGGAGAAGTATAAGTCGCTCAAACTGCCCACCATGTTCCGCCCGGATGAAATCATCCAACAAAAGCAATCCATGGGCAAGAAGGCCATGGATGGCGAAGCCCCGCTTCTGCCATCGACGTTTGAAAGCAGTGAGTATTAAGGCCCCCTTCATACCCCTTTTCAGGCTTGTGGTTCCGTTGGTGGCACTTGCCGTCAGCGGGCCTCTGGCTTTTTCGCCGTGCAGCGCTCAGCCGGTTGAGATTGTTCCCTGCCGCCGCCTTTTCAGCCTTACGGGAACGAAGGACAAGCCCTTCAATCAACCCAGCGCAGTTTCCGTGTTCAGGGACCGTATCCTGGTGCTTGACGGGGTCAACAGCCGCGTTGTCGTGTACGATCGTGAAGGCGGCCCCCTTTTCCAGTTCGGTAAGGCGGGCTCCGATCCCGGAGAATTCAAGTCCCCACTCGGATTGACCGTTGACCATCAAGGCAGGATGTATGTGGCGGACTCAGGGAACCATCGCATACAGGTCTTCGATCCCAATGGAAAACTGCTCACCTATTTTACCCTCAAGGGAGACCGCTACGGTTGTCCCGCCGATCCCACCGATCTCATCGTTGACCACAACCATAACCGTCTCCTGGTGGTGGATAACGACAATCACCGCTTTCTGATCTATACCACGGAAGGGACATTCATCAAAGAGGTGGGCGAGGTCGGATTCGAAAACGGGGAATTCCGTTATCCCTACGGCATTGCCATGGATCAACAAGGGAGAATATATGTCGTGGACGTGCTCAATACGCGCGTCCAGGTATTCGACTTCCAGGGTGAATTTTTGCGAAGCATCGGGGAGTGGGGGATTGAAAAGGGCCAGTTCTTCCGTCCCCAGGGGATAGCGGTTGACCATCAGGGCCGGGTATTTGTGTCCGAAAGCTACCAGAAGATCGGTGTTATTCAGATCTTTTCGCCTGACGGCGAATTTCTGGCCCTTCTGGGGGATAGGTCACGAAAAAAGCTGCGTTTTTCAGTACCCACCGACCTGTTTTTCGACGATCATGATCGTCTCTATATCTGTGAGATGCATGACAGTCGGGTGAGTGTGTATGAATTAGAGAATAGATGAGAATCCCTTCAGCACCCTTTTCCCATCATGTTGTGCCGGTACCGTTCATCCGGCTGCATCGCTTATGCATCCTTACCACTCTGTGTCTTGTGCCCTTCGCACTCATTGCCTCCTCCCATACCTGCGCCCATGCCCAGCTCATGCGAAACTCTGCGAAGGAATGTGCCATCTGCCACTTCAGGTGGCTCGATCAGTTTTATGTGGAGGGCCGCGGCACGGACCTTATCGAGTACCAGAAGGAGCGTGTGGCCGGGAGCGAAATGATTTGCTATTCCTGTCACAACGGCATTATGGTGGATTCACGGGAGCGTTTCTGGGCGAAACGGGGGCATGCCTGTAACATGATCCCCTCCAAAAAGGTTCGTATCCCGCCCGAGATGCCGCTTGGTGAAAAGGGGGAGGTCGTATGTGCCACCTGTCACACCGTTCACGGGGTATCCGATGAGTTGCGCTATCAGGAGCCGATATATCTGCGGTGCAGGAACAGAAACTCGGAGATGTGTATCCTGTGTCATGTGACAAAGGCCGGGGGCAGGGCACAGGGAAATCATCCGATAAACGTCGCAGGCTTTACCGTGCCGCAGAAGATCCTGGACCGCTACGGAAGGCTGGGATCAAAGGGAGAGATCATCTGTGAAACCTGCCACACGGTGCACGGTACCATAGACAAGAATCTGCTGGTCATACCCGATCGAATCGATACGGACACCTTCACCTCCGAACTCTGCGAGGCCTGCCATGGGAGCAATCCCAGCCGGCCTGAAAGGGGTGCGGGAATGGGTTCCCATCCCGTGGATCTCCCCCCTCGGGATGCCCGTCCACCCGATGCCTGGGCGGGGGGAAGAAGGGTGGCCCTGGGCAAGGGGGGAGAGATCATCTGTGAGACCTGTCACTGGCCTCATGATGCCGCACCCGGGACATCCATCCTTGCCAAACGAGGGGGGGATACGATCTGCCTTGATTGCCATACAAAGAAGGCGATAATGGCCGGCACCGACCATGACCTGAGCATAACCGCCCCCCAGGCCGTCAACATCCTTGGGAAGAACATATCGGATGCAGGCATATGCAGCCCCTGTCATATCCCGCACAATGCCGGAGAGGCAAAGCTCTGGGCACGGGGCACGGAGCGACGCCATGCAGGGGATGTCATTTCACCCCTG
>JBLIRP010000078.1:0-17449 GCA_049472355.1 bacterium
AAATGACCAGGGACATCGCCATCAGCATCAATGCCACCGCTGGAGAGACCTTTATCATTCCCGAGCCGGAGATCCCCGAAGAGGTGGCAACCGTCCCCGGCATCGACGGCCAGAAGATGTCGAAATCCTATGATAATACCATAAAGATCTTCTGTACCGAGGAGGAGCTGCGGGAACGCGTGATGTGCATCAAAACGGATTCAACACCGGTCATGGCGCCGAAGAACCCCGACACGTGCATCCTGTTTGCCATATACTCGCTCTTCGTGGATGAGCAGCAGAGGGAACAGCTCAGGGATCGCTACCTGACACCCGGCTTGAAATACAGCGATGTAAAAAAGGAGTTGTTCTCGCTCATCTGGGAGTATTTTTCCCCGTACCGGAAGCGGCGGGAAGCGCTTGTGAACGATCGAGACGCCGTTCACTCGATCCTCACCCAGGGTGCCCGGAAGGCGCGTGAAATAGGAAGTGAATTCCTTTCCAAGGCCCGCCATAACGCGGGTCTGGATTACTGGACCTGAAGAGGAAGCCTTCCCCGTATGAGGCCTCTTTGCCTGAATTTGCCGGGAAGTTGGTGAAAAGGCCATTCTCGCTCCCCTAAACGGCCATGATCTTTCGATCACAACGAGGCATGAAAATAAATAAAACACGAGCTTGCTGGATTATTTTCATATAAAGCGTCAAGGAGATACCCCGCCCGAATCCCCTCTCCTGATCGATCCCTATCTGGCATGGATTGTGCATAGTATTCTTCTTCGTGAGTGCAATGGCTATCTTTATTCCATGCGTAAGGAGAATGGCAAACCATTTTCCTGAAATAGGCCGATAAATATATGGACATGAATAAAAAGGGCGGCGTAATGGGAACCACACTCCCCACTACACACGAGTCACCTACCGAATCAACGGACCGGCCTTCCTGCAAGGAGAACAAGATAGTACTGGAAGGCTACATGAGTCCGGATCTCGATCCCGTCATTCCCGAGCAGGTACGCAACCTTGAGGATCACGCAAGAAAGGAAATGCTCCTCCGGCATTTCGAGATTTCAGGAAAACAGTTTCATAATCTTGCAAACTGGTACGAGGGGCAGAACGAATCCATCTTCAGGAATAAATGGGAGAAGGCCGGAAATCTTCACTTCATGTCCGCGGAGTGCTTTGCTGCGTGTGCCGAAAACGAGATATCAGGCGAGAATTGGCATGAGCTTGCCGGGCTCGAATACTGCCGGGCGGTTGAATGCTACCTCAACAATCCCGAGGATATTTATTTTCACCGCGAGGCCTTCGTAATGGGGATCAGGCAGTTCAAAATGATCCAAAGCGATGGTCAAACCAGCCGATTCACCCGGGACGAAGAGGCCGGCAAGCTGAGTCATCATCTCATCGATGTGAAATACAAAAAGATACTCCGCATGCTGGAGGAGCGGGACTTCGCCCGCGAATACAGCCGGCTGACCATCGAACATACCAAGTGGAAGGCAAAGATCAGCACCAGTACGTTTCAGAAGCTTTGGTACTGGTTCTGGGGGCTCACGAGCAATTACGGGACCAGCGTGATCCGATGGATCGTCTGGTGTCTTTTTGTGATCAGTTTTTATACATGCTTCTACTTTTTTACCTACCTGGAGACGGACCGGGGGCTCACCGGCTTCAGCCGGATCATAGAGCGGTTCTATTTCAGCGTGGTGACCTTCACCACCCTGGGATTTGGCGATATCCTTCCGCAGACCAGCTTCGGCATGTGCCTGGTCATCACCGAGGTGCTCATCGGGAACCTCATGTTCTGGGTGATGATGACCATCCTGGGCAAAAAGATATTCCATTAGGAGAGGATCTGCTTCCATTCATTGAGCTTTTTCAGTGCGTTGAGGGGGGAAAGCCTCGTCTGGTCGAGATCCCTCAACTCCTGGAGGATATGCGCAGCCGGGTCGCTGAACAGGGTGAGCTGCACCGGACGGCACCGGACCTTCTCGCGCGTGACCGGCGTTGAACGTGAAAACTCGATGCCCTTGCTGTCCTCCATCCCCTCCATGATCTGCCATGCCCGCTCTATAACCTCCAAGGGGAGGCTCGCCAGCTTGGCCACATGCACCCCGTAGCTTCGATCGCTGCACCCCTCGATGACCTGGTAGAGAAAGACCACCTCTTCCCGTTCCTCGTGCACCAGGATGGTATAATTTCGCGCACGTGCGAGATAATTGGGCAGTTCGGTCAATTCGTGATAGTGGGTGGCGAAGAGCGTCCGGGAACCCAGGGCCTCGTGGCTGTGGATATACTCGGCAACGGCCCATGCAATGCTGATTCCGTCATAGGTGCTGGTCCCCCTTCCGATCTCGTCCATGATGATCAGGCTTCTCCTGGTTGCCTGGTGGAGAATGCCGGCGGTCTCGATCATCTCGACCATAAAGGTGCTCTGGCCTTTGTAGAGGCGGTCGGAGGCGCCAACACGGGTGAATATGCGATCCACCAGGCCGAGGTGGGCACGCTGCGCCGGGACAAAGGAACCGATCTGGGCCATGAGCACGATGAGCGCCACCTGCCGCATATAGGTCGATTTTCCGGCCATGTTCGGCCCGGTGAGGATAATGAGCTGCCGAAGATCGCAGTCCATATGGGTGTCGTTGGGCACAAAGGGCCGCTCCTGCCCCCTGGACTCCAGGACCGGGTGCCGTCCCTGGGTGATTTCCAGGGCCAGGGAGAGGTCAATATGCGGTCTCGTATAATTCCGCCGTGCCGCCACCTCCGCGAGGCTGATAAGACAATCCAATCGGGCCAGGGCCATCGAGGTCTCCTGTATGGCGGGGATATGAGGGATGAGGGATGCCAGGAGGGCATCATAGATCTCCCGCTCCAGTTTGAGGATTCGTTCCTCGGCGCCCAGCACCTCGCCCTCGAACCGTTTCAGCTCCTCGGTGATGAAACGCTCGCCGTTTACCAGGGTCTGTTTGCGGATATAATCGGCAGGCACATGGGGGAGATTCGCCTTGGTTACCTCGATGTAATATCCGAATACCTTATTGTAACCGATCTTGAGCGACGAGATACCCGTCCGCTTACGCTCCTTTGACTCCAGGCCGGCAATCCATTGCTTTCCATGAAGCGTGATATCGTAAAGCCGGTCCAGCTCGTCATGCACCCCCCTCTTTATAAGTCCCGTCTTGATGGTTGATGACGGGGGAGCATCCGCAAGAACGGAATCGATCGCATCGTACACCTCCCGGAGCGGATGGCATTGGTCGGTGAGCCGCCTCAAAAGCACAGCCGTGAGAAGACCCGCCTGGTTGCGTATCTCCCGGACCGGTGGAATCGACGCCTTCAAGGCCAGCAGATTTTGCGGGGTGGCGATTCCCACGGCAATCCTGCCGCAGATTCGTTCCAGATCGTACAGCCCCTTTAAAAGCCCCTTTATCCGTTCACGTACATCATTGCAGTGCATCAATTCCTGCACGCCGTCAAGCCGGTCATTGATGGCCGTGTGAGTGATCAAGGGATGGAGGACCCAATCCTTCAGACATCGGGCCCCCATGGCCGTGATGGTCTCATCCAGAACATGCAGGAGCGTGCCCTCGCGTGTCCCGCCCTCGATATTTTTTACCAGCTCGAGGTTGGTAAGGGTGGCCTGATCCAGCATCATGTGTTCGCTGGTGTCATAGAAGAGCGGGGGACGGACGTGACTCAGCGCCCTTTTTTGTGTGTGCCGCAGATAGAGGATCAGACCCGCTGATGCGATGCAGGCAAACGGTCGCTCATTCAGGCCGAGGACCTCGATCTGCCGGATGGAAAAAAATTCCTTCAATACATCGACGGCCTTGCCGATG
Organism: bacterium; assembly: GCA_049472355.1. Taxonomy (GTDB): domain Bacteria; phylum SZUA-182; class SZUA-182; order DTGQ01; family JAFGSM01; genus JBLIRM01. The sequence goes on from JBLIRP010000078.1 coordinate 3,819, forward strand.
TCGATGGGCTCGATCAGGGAGAGGTGACGAGAAAAGGTGCGCAGGACCTCCTGAGCAGCGGGATCGCCGGTAGTGTGGGGAAGCAGGATCTCCTTCGGCTCCAGCCTGTTCAGCTCCCCCTGCAACCGGGGGAGGTAATCGGAGCCGACCTGCTCGGTGGTGCGGAACTCCCCGGTGGTGAGGTCGAGGAAGGCCATACCAAGCCCCGCGTCGCACGGGAACACGGAGGCGAGAAAGCTGTTCTCCCTTTCATTGAGCAGATCCGACTCCAGTATGGTCCCCGGTGTGATCAGGCGGACGACATCCCGTTTTACGATCCCCTTTGCCTTTTTCGGGTCCTCGAGCTGCTCGCAGACCGCAACCTTCAAGCCGCTTTCGAGGAGCCGCTTGATATAGATCTGGGCGGAGTGATAGGGCACGCCGCACAGGGGCGTGGCATCATCCTTTTTCTTGTCCCGTGAGGTGAGCGTTATGTTGAGGATCTTTGATGCGGTTATGGCGTCCTGGCCGAACATCTCATAGAAGTCACCCAGGCGAAAAAAGAGGATACAATCATGATATGCCGCCTTGATGGAGGCATACTGTCTCATCAAGGGGGTTTCTTTGGAATCCATCAGGAATCTTCAGTGACAAATGTGTCCCACTCCTTGCATTGTGGGCACTTCCAAATGATTTCAGCGGTTTTGTAGCCGCATTTGCTGCAGCGGAAAAGGCTCTTTTGCTCACCCATCTCTTCGATGATGCCCCTGTACTCGGCAATGGCCTCCCGCTCCATGTTTTCCTTCAAGAGGATCTCGCCCAATTTCTGGCGTATGCTCGATTGCCCCAGTGAAAATCGAAGGCCTTCCTTCAACTCCTGAATCGCCTTCTTGCTCGAGCCCTTCTTTTGATAATAATCCGCAAGGATCAAACGGGTGTCGTAATCCTCCGGCCTCTTGCCGATGACCTCGCGATAGATTGTTTCGATGTGGTCATAGTTGCCCCGTTTGAGGTAACCCTTTTCAAGCCGTTCATACACCATGCGGCTGAAGGGCAGGTCGTTATGAATGATCTCTTCCCAGGTCGAGATCGCCTGGCCGAGCTTTTCCTCCGCAAAATAGATATCACCCAGCACAAGGTACGCCTCCGTGCACCGTTTATTGAGCCCGATTGCCCGCTTCAGCTCCTTTTTTGCCTGGCCGGTGTCCCCTTTGGCGGAGATCTCCTTTCCCAACTCGGTAACGATGTGTGCGAGAAGGGGTGACATATCGGTTCTGGTCAGCTTTTGGACCAGGCTTGCCTCATCGAAGGCATTCTGCCAATCCTTTTCCTCTTCGTACAGCTTTACCAGTTCCCGGTGCGCAAGCATGTTTTTGGGATGAAGGGAGATGAGCTGCTGGAACGTTGCGATTGCGCGGTCAAAGAAACCGGCTGCGGAAAAATCCAGACCGAGGTCCATAAGGGCGGACTCCTTGATATCCGGCTTGAGATTGGGTCGTAAAAGGATGCTCTGATGAATGCGTATCGCCCGTTCGATTTCCCCCTTTTCCCGGAACAGGTTGCCCAGGTTGATATATATCTCCACCGTATTGGTGTTTATCTTGACCGCCTTGGTAAACTCTGCAATGGCCTTGTCCGGCTCATTAGAAATGATGTATTTGAGCCCCTTGATGTACGCACCCTTTTCCGGCTCCTGGTTGTAGTGGGAGTCCGATGCCTTGGCGGAGCGCAGAAGATAGTGTCCCAGCGCTATGCCCAAGATAAAGGCAATGGAAGCAGCGAGAATCGTTACCGTGTATCCGTTCATATCAGACAGGTTCCGGCATGGCGGTTTCTTCCTGGTCCTCGGTGATCGGAAGGTTACGCAGTGAAACCAGCTCCTTCTCCATCTGTGCGATCCTTTTCCTGTGCTGCTGGAGGACGCGCTTGAGCTGGGCGTGCTTCACCAGGTAGCAGCAGGCGCAGAGGAATATGCCGAAGAAGAAATCGGCCAGGAGGATAACGTACAGGGATATCGGACTGGTTTCATACAAAAAGTAACGTATGGAGTATCTCTCTTGGATGATCCATTGATTCTGAAGGATGAAGGTTACCGCCAATATAACCAGGAGAATAAACAGGATCATTTTGAGCATTTGCATCGGACCATCTCCTATCGGACTTTTATTTTGTTTCATCTGCCTCGAATCCCGGTAAAAGGGTGTCGAAGGTCTTCTTGAGGTGCTGGGGCATGACCTTTGTCTCGGCAAGCACCGGCATGAAATTGGTGTCACCCTGCCATCGCGGGACAACATGAATATGGATGTGGTCGATAATACCCGCCCCTGCAACACTTCCAAGATTGAGCCCGATATTGAAACCCTCCGGTCGACAGGTCGCGGATAACACCCTTACCCCCTTCTGGACAAGGCCCATCATGTCGCACATCTCCTCCTCGCGGAGTTCCGTCAGGGCCCCCACATGCCTCTTCGGCGCAATCATCAGGTGGCCGTTATTGTAAGGATAGAGGTTCAACAACACAAAACTCAGCCCGCTCCGGTGGAGGATGTAATTTTCCTCGTCCCTTCCCTCTGAATATTTTCGACAGAAAAGGCACCCCGATAATGGTTCTTTCTGGATATACTCCATGCGCCATGGCGCCCAAATCGTATTCATACGCAATCATTGATTTTAGAAGGGAAAATATATGCCATTTTGGTTGTTACAGTATAGTTTTCTCTCCCGTGAATGTCAAACATCGCGCAAACGGCTGTGAATAGTTTAAAATCAATTTATTGACTTTCAAAAGCCGATAATATACCCTGAGAGTTTAGTTTCCGTAAGGGGACCTTGCGTAAGGGTCCCGAGTATTTGTCTATAAAGGAGCAGGTATAATGTCGACAAAAAGGTCTTTCGGCCTTTCGCGCCTTTCTTTTCTCGAGCCGTTGAAGGGTCGTCTCTACATCAAGGTCATCCTGCTGATGGTCATGATACTGATAATCTGGATCGGGATTTCGACCTATATCTCCGTGTATATGCAGACCAGCCAATTCCTGGAGAATTCCCGCCGCAGGATCATCCTCCTGACCGAGACCATTGAAAACAGCATCGTCCATTCAATGCTCATCGGAAAACACGAGGATGTGCGGGACCTCCTGGGCACCATCGGTGCGCAGAGCGATATGCGCGACCTCCGTATTGTGACCGAGGATGGCCTCATCCTGGTGTCTTCAAAGGTGAGCGAAGAGGGCAAAACGCTGACCCTCCCCGATCTGGATCGGGTCAAGGAGGGCGAACGGCAGATCGTGCGGTTTGATTTTGACAAGAAGCGTGTTTCCATGCTCAAGCCCATAGTGGGAAAGCCCCCCTGCTATGAATGTCACATACCGGATGTCAATATCATGGGCATCCTCGATGTAAACCTGTCCATTGCATGGATGGCGGTGCCCATCATCGCGACGAGGGCCTTCATGGTCATCTCCGCCATATTCACCCTCGCCCTGATCTCCATATCCATCTATTTCATCCTCACCCGTCTCGTGGATCACCCTATCCGAAAACTGATGAAGACGATGGATCTGGTGCGAAAGGGGGATTGGCAGGCCCGGGCGGAGATAACCACGGAGGATGAAATAGGACGCCTGGGAAACACCTTCAACTTCATGGTCGATGAGATGAATTCCCTTCACGAGGATACACTCAAGAAACAGAAGGCACTGGTCAAGGCCGAGGAGGAATTGAAGTATAAGCACCAGATCGAGGAACAAAACCGGGTGCTTCAGCGAACCCTCGACATACTGACCACCCTCAACAATATCGGTAAGGAGATCAATTCAGTCCTGGATATTGAAAAGCTTCTCGAGTCGATCCTTCAGATGTCCACCAAGATACTCAACGCCAACGTCGGGCTGATGATGGTCAAACGAAAGGATGGGGAAGGTCTGGAATTGAAATACGTCACCAATGGAGGGCATGACAAGGAGTTCTGGGAGAATTCAATCAATCAGGCAATTTCCCGTCACGTCTACGAGAGCGGCAAGTCGCTGCTGCTGCCCGATTTCAAGGCGGACGGGCGCTTCAGCGACGGGGACGGAACGTATCTCCCCCATACGGTTCTCTACGTCCCCCTTCAGGCCAAGGGAAAGGTCATCGGGATCATCGGAATGATCGACCGAAAGGATGAGAGGGGTTTCTCCGTAAGCGATCTGGAGCTTTTAACGACTATATCTTGTGAGGCGGCGGTGGCACTCGAGAATTCCAATCTCTACAACGCGCTCAAGAAGAGCTATTTCGATGCCATCACGGCGCTGGTGAATGCGATAGAGGCCAAGGATCCTTACACCTTCGGCCATTCGGAACGGGTTACCAAGCTTGCCCTTGCCGTCGGCAAGCATCTCAATTTGACTGAAAAAAGCCTGGAGGTCATCAGGCATGCAGGCATTCTCCACGACGTAGGCAAGATCGGAGTGAGCCTGAATATTCTGCACAAGACCGTTGATCTGACTGCCGACGAGATGCTGATCATTCGGGAGCACTCCCAGATAGGATGCCGCATCATCGATCACATCGATTTTTTGAAGGACGTAAAGGACGGCATTCGCCACCATCACGAAAGGCACGATGGCAAGGGCTATCCCGATGGCTTGGGGCCGTCGCACATATCCCTCGAGACCAAGATACTCTCGGTGGCGGATTCCTACGATGCGATGACCTCCGACCGCCCGTACCGCAAGGCACAAAGCCCTGAAAAGGCCATCGAGGAGCTCAGAAAGTGCGCCGGGACCCAGTTTGATCCCAAGGTGGTCGATGCATTCATCCGGGTCTGGCGTGAACGGTTTGCCGGTCAGGAAGAACAGGAAGAAGTGGTAGAGAAGGAGAAGGAATAGGAAGGGAGTGTGTGGTATATGGAACATAACGATGCCGCCCATCACGAGCGACTTCTGGAACTGGAGAAAGCCAATAAGATCCTTCATCAGAAGGTCTTGGAGCTCTATACGCTTCACCATATCAGCAAGACCCTGGGGTCGACGCTTAGCCTCGACGAGGTCTTCTCCAGGACGGTGGAACTCGTTCACCATGCCCTGCAGGTTGACATGTACTCCCTCATGATCATTGACGAGGAACACAATAGCCTTGTCACCAAGGTCGCTTCCGGCGATGAATCCTGCTTTGTCAAGGAATGCCGCATAGGCGAGGGGCTCTTCGGCACCATAGCCCTGACCAAAAGGCCCAAACTGATCATGGATGTAAGCACAAACGAGGAGTTCTCACAGGCCACCAACAAGACAATCCATAAGGGGTCGTACCTGGGGCTTCCCCTCATCGGGCATCAGTCCCAAGTAATCGGTATCCTGAATGTATACAAGCAGCATCCGGAGGCCCTGTCCGAATCCGAAATGGGCTTCTATGCGGGTATTGCGGAACACGCCTCCATGGCCATAGAAAATGCCTGGCTGTATGAACGGACCCAGGAACTCTCGCATCGGGACGACCTCACCGGGCTCTTCAACCGGCGTTATTTCTTCGAGATGGCCCACAAGGAGATTAAGCGGGCCCAACGGTATGGACGGAACGTCTCCTTGATCATGCTGGACCTTGACCACTTCAAGCGCTTCAACGACCGTTTCGGACACCTCGAAGGGGACTGTGCCCTGCGACAGGTGGCCGATATCCTGAATTCACTCGCTCGACATGCCGACATCGTCGCCCGGTACGGGGGGGACGAGTTCCTGATGCTCCTTCCGGAAACGGAAAAGGCGGGAAGCAACATCCTTGCGGAACGGATTCGAAACAGGCTCATGTCGCATGCCTTCATCCCACGGGAAGGAAGGCCAGGCAACGGTGACGGCAGCACATTGACGATTACCATCGGGATCGGGACCTATCCTGAGGATGCGCTCTCCTGCGACGAACTCATCGAATTTGCCGATATGGCCCTGTACGCGGGAAAGGCCCAGGGGCGAAATCAGGTTTCCCTCTCACCGATGGGGGACACAAAAAAGGTGCGGGAACTTCACTGATCCCTTCCGCCGCCCGTGTCTGCGCCCGGTTCTCCATTCGCCGCATACCTACACTCCATTTCCCTCAGCCTAACAGCGTGTAAAACCCCTTTCCCGGCATAGGGCGCGCTGCCTTTCTCAAAGATTCATTCGGGTGTGCTTTTGTTCGGGTGAACCGGTTGGAACGCGGGTGGGGATAATGGCCCGTTAGTTTTGAAAGACCCTTATCCGGTCGCCCTCCGCTATGGGCAGAATGCTTTTGGTGATGAGGGCGGTTGCGGTCCGCTCCTCTCTGCGCAGGACAAGGAGCTCTCCCAGAGGCCTGACCATCTCCTTCACATCGTTTTTTCCTGGGCCGGCCTTGACGCTGTCAAAGCGATAAATTTCAAAGGGATTCCCTGGTTCTATGCCGTCGGCCTTTCCCAGGTTGAGGAAGACGATGTCGTACTGGGACAGATCGGTCTTTTTGCTCTCCGACTCGATTATTTTTCCCTCCAGGTCCGTCATCCTCGGCGGGGTGATCAGGGGCCTCGGCATGGACTCGTAGGGCTTCACCATGTCTCCCACGTGGATTTCCGAATAGGACTTGGTGATCGTGGCAAGGCTCACCTCATCGAACACCTCCACGACCTGTGCCTTTCCGAGGATCTTTATCATGTAATAGTGTCCCTTGAGCCATTTGTTGTCCTCCAGTTCCCTGGCTATCCGGAAGATCGTGAGGACCTGGCCGGGGACGACCCCGCCCGTGCCCCGGTCGATATAGATGTGGTCGAGATAACTGAGGCTGATCTTTTCTTCCTTGCTGTCTACGATGCTGCCCCATTCTTCATACCGTTTCCGATCATGAAACTCCTTTTTGGGGATAAGGAAGCTGCAACTGTCTATCTTCTCCTGGGTGGCGGCAAACTGAGGCTCACGCCTCTTAGGTGCCATGATGATTTCAGGCGCCTTTGTCTTCTTTTCAGGCTTCGTGGTCACAACCTTGACCGGGGGCTTCTCCTCTTCAGGAGGGGGCGCGGTTTCCGGAGGGGGCGCCGGGGTCAAGGCAGGGGTGGACGTGGTAATTCTTCTGAGGTTGACGATCTCGCCCGGAAATATCCAGTGAGGGTCCTTGATGTGTGGATTGATCTGCCACAGCGCCGGCCACAGATAGGGGTCCCCCAGAAATTGCGCGGAGATATTCCAGAGGGTGTCCCCCGTGGTGACGATATAGATGTCGGAAACCGGCAGAATCTCCTGACCCGCGGCAGGGGAGACAGGAAGAAGAAGGAGGGAAGCGCAGACGGCCGCACAGGCGATGATTGCGATGCCGCTTCGGATATATTCACAAGGAGATCTGTGCCTCATAGGTTCACCTTTCTGACAAAATCCGGTCTATTCTCTTTTGAGCCATAGGATGGACGGGGTCGTTCGGAAATTCCCTGACGATCCTTTGATACGATTCGAGGGCCTGGGGTGTTTGCCGAAGCTCCTGGAAGGAGTATCCCATCTTGAGAAGAGCTGCCGGAACCTTATTTCCCGTCGGATACTCGGATAAAATCCTCTTGAATTCGACGATTGCCTTATTGAACTCGGTTTTTTTGTAGTAGCATTCGCCCAGCCAGTAGAGGGCATTGTCAGCCAGCTCCGTCCTTGGGTACTCTTCGAGATAGAGCTTGAGCAGGGGTATGGCATCGTCTATCCTTCCGGATCTGACCAGATCGAGCGCATTGGTATAGAGCTTCGAGGGGTTGATGGCCGGCTTTGCCTGCTCCTTGGGCTGAGGAGGCGGCTCAACCTTTTTCTCCATTATGGGCTTCGGATTGACCGGCGCTGGAGGGGGGACGGGCGCGGTCACTTGAGGGGGGGGAGCATAGCGCACGGGTTCACTCCGCACCACCAGAAACTCATTCAATTTTTTATCCCGGTCGGCGATTCGTTCATTGATACTGGTGAGTTGGGCAGTGGTTTGCTCCACCTTGGTATTGAGGTATGCCTGGTCTTGCTGGATCTCGAAAATCTGCTTCTGCAGATCATCCAGGTTCCGTTGGACGGTGTCTTTCACACCATTGGCCTGACAACCCAAAAACGACACCAACCCGATAAGGACTGCAATGCTGAAAACTCTCTGTATGTTTTTGTTCATAGCCGGTCCCCGTTTTCCCTTGATCCTATGGCATTTTACCTTTAGTGTCAAGTCCTTTCTCCTTGGTGATCTCCTCTTGCGGAAAGATAAAAAGGATTTTATCCTTGTTGACATTGAGGAAAGGTGTATAGTGAATGAGGCTGCCATCATCGAGCGAGAATATGCTGGCATCGGTGACCGGGATGAAGATCTCCCCTTCCGCACCAAGCCCCTTTGTGTTCAGAAAATCGGTCAACCGCCCCCCTAAGGGGAGGTACACGGTACCCAGGATCCTATATCCGTCAACGTACATGAGGACATTGACGTTATCCTTTTTTGCCTTGGCAGCAAATTTTTTAAATTCCACCATGACTCTCTATAACCCCTCTTCGAAAAAATCGCTCAGAGCACACCCCCCATTTTAAAGATCGGCAAAAATATGGAAATTGCTATGAATGCGACAATAACCCCGATGATGATAATCAATAACGGCTCTATAATCGAGGTGAGGGCGGATACCGAACTGCTGACCTGCTGCTGGTAAAAATCCGCGGTCTTCTCCAGCATGATGTGGAGGGTGCCCGATTCCTCACCGGTGGAGATCATTTGTATGATAAGATCGGGAAAGGCATTGGACCCGGAAAACGCCTGCGATACGGATGCCCCCTTCTGTATGTCCACCGTGGAGACATCGAGCACCTCCTTCAGATACCGGTTGCCCACCGAATCGGACACGATCTGAATCGATTGAATGATGGGCATACCGCTATGGAGCAGCACCGAGAGGGTCTTCGCAAACTTGGAGAGCGTCCCCTTGAGCAGGATGGGACCGATGACGGGAAAGCGCAGTTTTGTCTTGTCCCACCATACCTGCATCCGTCTTGTCTGCAAGAGGAGATAGGCGCAGGTGGACAGCGCCGCCAGCCCGAGAACGATCAGGATGAAGTGCTCCCGCAGCAGGGTGCTTCCCCCCAGAAGGATCTTGGTGGGGAGGGGAAGCGGCGCCTTGAGGCGCTCGTAGATGATCTCGAACTTGGGAACGATGAAGATGATGAGGGAGGAGATCACCAGGACGGCGAAGGAGATGATGGTGAGCGGATAGAATACGGCAGCCTTCAGCTTTCCCCTGATCTCAATCGTCTTCTCGAGATAGGACGCGAGCTGGGGGAGGATGATGGCGAGCGTCCCGCTCACCTCTCCGGAGCGGATAAGGTTCACGTACAGATCGTCGAATACCGAGGGATGACGGGACATGGCCTGGGAGAGATCATCCCCCGCCTCGATCGAACGGTAGATATCGGTGATGATCCCCTGAAGCGACCTGTTCCGGGTGTCGACCGCAATGGATTGTATGCTCTTTGAGATGGAGATGCCCGAGCCGAACATGGCGGCGAGCTGATTGGTGAACATGAGAAGGTCCTGGAGACTGATACTGGAGCCGAACCGCCGCATACCCGTCCTGAGGTTTTCCATGAACGGGCTTTTCACGAACGGCTCGTCGCTCCGGGTCACCGACAGGGGGACGGCATTGCGCCGGTGAAGCCGCTCGAGCAACGCCTCTTCGCTTTCCGCCTCGATGATCCCGCTGATGGTCCGCCCGCTGAATTCGCGGGCCTTATAACTGAAATACGGCACGCCTCAACCCCTTGTGGTCCGTTTCATCATGCCCGGAATACCATGTGCATCACTGAATTGTACCTGGTCGACATCCTGAGAAAAATTCCCCTGTATTGTACCATGAAACGCACGCGGATCAAGTCTCTTTTAATCAATCTTTCTCACTACTTATATCGGTAGAAGGCCTGAATCGGATGCGCGCTCTCCGGAACGTGCGGTTTACTCTTCTTCAACGCAGGTGCTCAGCACCTCATCGATGGAGGTGACCCCCTGAATGACCTTTCTCAATCCGCTTTCCAGGAGCGTGGTCATGCCGCTTTCCAGCGCCTTGCGCTTGATGACGTTCGGGAGGGCGCCTTGGAGTATCAGGTTTCGAATCTCCTGGGACATCACCATGATCTCGAAGATACCTACCCGTCCCTTGTAACCGGTCTGGTTGCATGCGGCACATCCCTTTCCCTGGTAGAAGATGATCTCCTCGCTCAGATCGATCTTGAGACCGAGGCTGTCAAGGAGGGCGGGGCTGGGGGTGTAGGCCTCACGGCACTGGGGACAGATCCGCCTGACCAGCCGTTGGGCCACCGCCAGGGTGAGGGAGTTGCATACCAGGAAGGGCTCGATCCCCATGTTGATGAGCCGCACCACGGTCCCCACGGCATCGTTGGTGTGGAGCGTCGAAAACACCAGGTGGCCGGTCAGTGCCGAACGGATGGAGATCTCCGCGGTCTCCAGGTCCCGTATCTCACCCACCATGATCGTGTCGGGGTCCTGGCGCAGGATCGCGCGCAAACCGGTTGCAAAGGTGAAACCGGTCTTGAAATTCGCCTGGATCTGGTTGATCCCGTTGATCTGGTACTCCACGGGGTCCTCGATGGTGATGATGTTCTTCTCCGGCGAGCGTATCCGGGAGAGCATTGCGTACAGGGTGGTGGACTTGCCGCTCCCTGTCGGCCCGGTGAGCAGTATCATCCCGTAAGGCATATACATGTAACGCTTGAAAATCTCGAGCTGGGCGGTGTCCAGGCCCAGCTCCTCGAGCTGGAAGTTGAACGCGGTCTTTTCCAAAAGCCTCAGCACGATCTTTTCCCCGAATATGGTCGGCACGCACGAGACGCGAAGATCGATCTCACGATTGTTGAACCGGATGGTGAACCGGCCGTCCTGGGGGAGCCTGCGTTCGGCGATATCCAGGTTGGAGAGGATCTTGATCCTGGAGATGATGGCCATCTGGAGATTCTTGGGCGGGGATATCACCTCGTACAGCACCCCGTCGATTCGATAGCGCACCAGCACGTGGTCCTCGCGCGGCTCGATGTGCACATCGCTGGCCGCCCTGGTGATCGCGTTGGAAATGATGTAGTCGACCAGCTTGACAATGGGGGCCTCCTCGACCTGCTGCCGCACGCTTTCAAGGTCCAGGCCCTCCTCCTCCCTCCGCTCCTCCACCTCCAGGTGCGTTGATTGCAGGTCCTTCAGGACCTCCAGGATCTTTATCTCATCCCGCGGGGTAAAGATCTGGGTGATGGCCGTTTCAATATCCTTGCCCGAGCTGATGGCGGGCTGCACATCCATCCCCGCCACCCGCTGGATATCATCGATGGCCAGCAGATCGAAGGGATCGGCCATGACCACCATCAGGGAGGCGGCGAGTTTTTTGAGGGGAATCGCCAGGTGTTTGCGTGCCACGTGCTCGGGGATGATGCGGGCCAGGTCCGGGTCCACCAGGGAGAGCCTGGATGGAGGCACATACTGGATGTTGAGCTGCTTGGCGAGGGTCTTTAACAGGTCCTGCTCGGAAATGATACCCATGTTGACCAGGATGACGCCGATCTTCTCACCCGTTCGCTTTTGCTTGGCATAGCCCTGCTCGAGCTGGTTCAGGGTGAGTAGCCCCTCCTGAATCAGCAGCTCACCGATCCGGGTATACCCGGCACTGTACTTCCCTTGGGTCATTGTATCCTAATTTTCGATAATGTGGGGGGTGATGAATATCAGAAGCTCATCGTAGGAGTCCGTCTTGAACTTGTTCCTGAACAGGGCGCCGATCAACGGGATCTTTGAAAACAGCGGCACCTCCTGGCGAGACTCCTGATTCTCGGAGATGGCGAGCCCGCCGATAACGGTCGTCTCACCGTCCCTCACGATCAATTCGGTCTGGGCGCCCTTCCTGGAGATCAGGGGATTCCCGTCCACGGTCCTGGACCAATCGGGGCGGTCCTTGTCCGCGTTGATCTTCATCTTGATGCGTTTGTCCGAGGTGATGTGCGGGGTGACCTCCAGGCGGGTGAGCGCATCCGTGTATTTGACGGTATAGTTTCTCTCCTCGGTGCCCTCTTCGAGCGCCCGGTACGGCACGCGGGAGCCGATTTCGATCAGCGCCTGGGTGTTGTCGAGCGTGGCGATGCGCGGGGTGGACAGGATGCGGCCCTCCCCGTTCTCCTCCATGGCGTTCAACCGCACGTCCAGGTTGAACTTGCCATCGATGAGCGCCGTGGTAAGGCCTATTCCCCCGTAGGAGGACCCGCCGTGGATAGGAAGGTTCACGGCAAAGGGCTCCTCCGTGGTCGTAGCCGCCGTGGTCGTAGCTGTCGTCCCATCACCCGTGGACACACTTGCTGTTCCCATGATTCTGGTGGTGCCGTCATAATAGGTGCCCCCCCACTGGATACCCAGCGCCCTGCTGAAGCCCTTGGTGGTCTCTACCACCCGGGCCTCGATGAGCACCTGCCGGGAGGGCTGATCAATGGACTCGACCAACTGCCGGATCTGGCCCAGGTTCTCCGGAAGGTCGGAGATGATGAGCGAATTCGTCTTTGTGTTGATTTCGACCTTCCCCGCCGCGGACAGCATGGATTGCACGTTTTTTCCCATCTCCTGGGGCTCGACGAATTTCAGGCTGACCACCTCCGTCTTTACCGGCCGGATGGCGGTCACGTTTTCCACGTCGAGCAGCCGGAACAGGGTCTCCATCTCGTCCAGCTTTTCGGGGATATCCTTCGCCACGATGGCGTTTGTCCGCTCATCCGCCTCGATGAAGGCGCTCTCCCGCCTGGACAGGATGTTTTTCATGCTCTCGGCGAGTCTCTTTGCGCTGGCATAGCTTGGCTTGAACACCCGGGTCTCCATCCGGATGGATTTTTCCCTCAGCTCGTTTTCATTGGCGAGCTTTTCGAGCGACATGATCCGGTAGATGTCACCCTCCCTGACGTATGCCAGCTTCGCGGAGCGGAGGATGGTCAGGAATGCGTCGTCAACAGGCACCTGATTCAGGACGAGGTCGATCCTGCCGATGACGTCCTCTCCCAGGACGAGATTGAGGTTGTACTGGTCGGCGAAGGTCCTGAGCACATCGGCGACATCCGCGCCCCGTATCTCCATGGAGCAGCGCCTCTGCGGCAGATCAAGATCGATGCCGTGGTATCGTCTTCTTTGCTGCGCCGAGATGCAAACAGCACTTCCCAACGCAAGGACGAGTATGAGAAGCGTCGTCCCCAGCAGTCTCCTCGCCGTGCCATGTCCGCTCATAGTAAGGTTCTCCCCATTGTTCGATTTATCGTATGTCGTCTTTTTTCAGGGTATAGGTGAATCTGATGTCCCCGCTTCCCAGGATGACCTTGTCCTGGGTGATATCCAGGACGCTCAGGTTGAAGAGCCGGTCACCCTTCTTCACCGTATTGTTTCCGATGATTGCATGCCGCTGCCCCCCGAAGTCGATGATGCCGAGCAGCTTGCTCTGGCTGAGATCCCGCTCCGTCTGCTGGAGCCGCTCCTGTGCCTCCTGTATCCGTGCCGGCTTGGTGAAGGGGTCCCGTGGATAGGAGCGGGCGATCTTCAAGGGCGGGCCTTCCTCGGAGGTGGAGGCTTCCTGGAGCTTTATTTCCTTCATCCGTTGTTCGTTTGTTATATGGTTGCGTCTCAACGCCCGAAGCGTTACGACCTCCTGGTCCGCCATG
>JBLIRP010000079.1:0-17375 GCA_049472355.1 bacterium
AGAATCAAAATAGCGTTTCCGAATCGTCGATGCATTTCAGCAACGGTAAGAAAAATAATAACAATCAATGAAATAAATTATTTTGAATCCAGGGCGACCGGGGTCCCTTCTCTTACGCGGGACGCGGCCATCCTTGACAAAAATAGAACGATGTATTATTTTAAGTGAGTTTGTAGAATGAGAGGTAACGTCTTCATATCCGGGATGCCACTCCCGGAATACGATGCAATCGCCTCCATCCTCATTTATCCGTGTCATTACATACAGTTATATATAATATACAGAGCGTCTTAATGTATCGCACATAATCGGCGTAATGTGTCTTAGGGCAGGCTCCGTAGATCGAACGGATGAAAGACGGTTTGTAGCGCAAACAGGAAGCGTAATCAGTTTCATTCATCCCGGCGCCTCTCGCCGTGTCATGGTTGCGTGGGCATGGGGCCGGGAGGTGAGCAATCTCAAACCCTGAAGTTGCGAGGAGGGTGACAATGGCGGCAATCAAGGAAATTCCGGCGGTCTGGATCCAAGGGGGGTCGTGCAGCGGATGTTCGGTGTCCGTTTTGAATGCGGTCGCCCCTTCCATAAAGAACGTGCTCATCGACGAGGTCGTTCCCGGAAGGCACATCAGCCTCAAGTTTCAGGCCACGGTCATGGCAGGTGCAGGAGAACCCATCATAAAGGTCCTGGAGGATGTGGGGGAGCACAAAAAGGGCGAATTCCTCCTCATCGTCGAGGGGGTGGTCGCAACCAAGGATAATGGTATCTATTGTCGTGTCGGTGAAAGGAATGGCAAGCCCGTGACATTTTATCAGTGGGTCAAGGACCTTGGCAGCAACGCCCTCGCCGTCATCGCCCTTGGCACCTGCTCCGCATTCGGCGGGATACCCGGAGGAAAACCCAATCCCACCGGGGTCAAGTCGGTGATGCAGATCTTCAAGGAGGAGGGGATCACCACCCCTCTCATCAACGTTCCCGGCTGCGCTCCACACCCAGACTGGTTTGTGATGACGGTGGCGGGCATCCTCATCGGCGGTTTGCCCGATCCGGCCAGCCTCGACGAATGGCTCCGTCCCAAGGCATTCTACGGCACCCTCCTCCATGAGAACTGCCAGCGCAGGGCGTTTTTTGACGAGGGGAAGTTCGCCAAGAAATTCGGGGACCCGGGCTGCCTCTACGAGCTGGGGTGCAAAGGCCCGATCACCTATGCCGACTGCCCGCTTCGCCAGTGGAACAACGGGGTGAACTGGTGCATCAGGTCGGGAATGGGCTGCCAGGGGTGCACCCAGCCGGAGTTTCCCGATTTCGGCTCCTTTTACGAGAAACTTACCGATGTTGATCTCCCGAAGATCGGCGAATACTGGAAACAAGCGGAGGGGAAATAGATATGGCTACCATAAAAATAGATCCCATGTCGAGGATCGAAGGGCACCTCAAGGTCGAAGCGGTTGTCGACGGCGGGGTGATCAAGGATGCCACGTGCTCGGGGATGCTGTTCAGGGGATTTGAAAAGATCCTCGCAGGCAGGGACCCGCGGGACGCGCAGATCATCACCCAGAGGATATGCGGGGTGTGCAACCACTGCCACACCACCGCGGCAGCCCTCAACCTGGACAGCGCCTTCGGGATCGCCGACAAGATACCGGATAACGGACGACTGATACGCAACCTCACCATGGCATTCCACCAGGTGCAGGACCACATCCTGCACTTTTATCACCTGGCAGCCCTCGACTATGTCGATGTCACCAAGGTGGCGGGCTACAGCGGGAACGACCGCACCCTCAACTCCATAAAGTCGTTCATCGAGAGGGGCGAGCTTTCCCCCTTTGTCCCGCGATACGAAGGGGACTACCGGTTCCCCGCCCAGGTGGACCAGGAACTGGTGAAACACTACGTGATGGCGCTGGAGATGAGGCGCAAGGGACACGAGGCAACGGCAGTCCTGGGGGGCAAGGTGCCGCATGCGTGCTCGGTGACACCCGGCGGGGTCACCGAGGTCCCCACGGTGGACAAGATCGCCAACCTCCTGTGGAGGGCCAAGGAACTCAGGGAGTTCGTCGAGGATGTGTACGTGCCCGATGTCATCAAGGTGGCGGAAACCTACAGCGATTACTTCGGCATCGGTAAGGGATGCGGGAGGTATCTCTCCTACGGCATCTTCGACCTGGATGATCCGAATCCCGATTACACCAGGAGGAAGAGGCTCTTCACCCAGGGTACCACGGCAACGGACCTTTCCCATCGCCCCCTCGACCTTGCCCAGATAAGGGAATGGGTCACCCACTCCTGGTATGAGGAGGGCGCAAACGGCGCCCATCCCTTCGACGGGGAGACGATGCCCAGCCCGGACAAGAAGGGCGGGTATTCCTGGATCAAGGCCCCGCGTTACAGCGGCGAGACCCACGAGGTCGGTCCCCTTGCGCGCATTGCCGTCAGCTACGCGGCAGGCGACAAAAACATCCGGGGGATGGTGGATTCGGTGCTCTCCCATTTCAAGGCATCGCCCGATGCGCTCTTTTCCGTGCTGGGCCGCCATGCAGCCCGGGCCCTGTGCGCCCAATACATCGCGCAGAACATCGAGGGATGGGTCCTCGGCCTTAAGCCGGGTGAACCTGCCTACGTCGAATACAGCATTCCTGACGAGGGGACCGGCGTTGGGATCGTGGATGCCGCCCGGGGGGCCCTCGGCCACTGGATCGTGATCAAGGAGAAGAAGATCCACAAGTACCAGTGCGTGGTTCCCACCACCTGGAATGCCTCCCCCATGGACGACAAGGGCAAGCACGGGGCCATCGAACAGGCGCTCATCGGCACGAAGGTCAGGGACAGCGAGAATCCCTTCGAAATCGTCCGGATCGTGCGGTCGTTCGATCCGTGCACCGCGTGTGCCGTTCACCTGTTGAATCACAAGGGGCGCGAGTTGAGAAGGTACACCATTGCCTAATAACGAGGAGGATACCGATGATCAGATCAGAGCAGAAGCCCTTTGAAGAGATACAGGGGTATCTCGATGGGGAGAAAAAGGTCTTCATCCTGGGGTGTGACGGGTGTGCGCAGGCAAGCCAGACCGGAGGCATGCCCCAGGTGATGGAGATGAAGGAGAAGCTTGAAGGGATCGGCAAAAAGGTGACCGGTTCCTGCGTCATAGATTTCCTGTGCCAGAAGGCGCTTGTTGCCTCGCGACTCCGCGCCTTCGAGGATGCGGTGATGAAGGCGGATTCCCTCCTGGTGATGACCTGCGGCATCGGCGTGCAGGCGGTCGCCGCCATGGTGAAAAAGAGGGTGCACCCGGCCTGCAACACCATCCCCCTCGGGGGGAGCCGGGGCGAATGGCGGGGTGAGGAGCGGTGCCTGGAGTGCGGGGATTGCCTCCTCGACTACACCGGGGGGATCTGTCCCCTGACCGCCTGTTCCAAGCGGCTGATCAACGGCGCCTGCGGCGGCGCCACCAACGGGAACTGCGAGGTGAGCAAGGACAAGCCGTGCGGGTGGGAGTTGATCTATAAGCGGGTCAGGGATCTGGGAAGGGTGGACCTGCTGAAGCAGTACATCCCCCCGAAGACATATGGTAAAATGAGGCCGCGGTGGGATCTCCTTGCATCATCCATCTGGGCCCTTGAACATACCGAGAACAAATAGAGAGGAGGGCACAGGCACATGGCTCTAAAAGAGGCATTAGAGAGCGGAAAGTTCACCGTCACGGCTGAAGTAGGCCCCCTCAAGGGAACCGATACCGCGGAGATACTGGAGAGCGCCGAGCTGTTGCGGGGGAAGGTGGATGGCGCCAACGTGACCGACCAGCAGAGCGCGGTGATGAGGCTCGGCTCCCTTGCCGTCTCCTCGCTGCTCGTCAAGGAGGGGCTTGACCCCATCTTCCAGATGACCTGCAGGGACCGGAACCGGATCGCCATGCAGTCGGACCTGCTCAGCGCACACCTGGCCGGCATCAAAAACGTGCTCGCCATCACCGGGGATTTCCCCACCTTCGGCGATCACCCCGATGCAAAGGATGTGTATGACCTGGACTCGGTCCAACTTGTGGCCACCATCGCCAAGATGAACGAAGGGTATGATGTCTCGGGAAACGAGCTCAAGGGGAAGACCGATTTCTTCATCGGTGGCGTGGTGACGCCCATCATGGACACGGAGGAGGCAGTCGAACTGCAGATCATCAAGATGGAAAAGAAGATCAATGCAGGGGCCCGCTTCTTCCAGACCCAGGCGGTCTACGACGTGGACATCTTCGCCAAATTCATGAAGCGGGTAAAGGGGTTCGGCGTGCCGGTGCTCGCGGGCGTCATCCCGCTGAAGTCGGCCGGTATGGCCAAGTACATGAACAAGAACGTTGCCGGGGTGTTCGTTCCGGACCGGCTCATCGACGAGATGACCAAGGCGGAGGACAAGACGGCGACCGGCCTCGGCATGGCCGCCCGGCTCATCAACGACCTCAAGGACCTCTGCCAGGGGGTTCATATCATGGCGATCGGATGGGAGAAAAAGGTCCCCGAGATCCTCAAGCGTGCGGGCATGGCGTAGTTCAAGGACGGATTATGCGCAAGAAGACGGCCATCATAGGGATCGGCAATCTCATCCTCAAGGACGAAGGGGTAGGGGTGCATGCGGTGCAGCGGCTTGAGGGGATGGACCTTCCCCCGAGTATCGATGTCATCGACGGGGGTACGGATGCCATGGATCTTCTGCCGATGTTCCAGGATTATGAACGGATCATCGTGATCGATGCACTCAAGGCAGGGGGCAGTCCGGGCACCATCTACCGGGTCACCCCCGAGGAGATCATGCACGATCGGTCACGCACCCTCTCCCTCCACGAGGTGGGGCTCCTCGACGTTCTCGGCATGGCGCGGCAGCTCGGGGGGCACGGCGAGGTGGTCATCATCGGCGTGGAACCGAAGGAGATATCGTGCAGCATCGAGCTCTCACCCGAGGTGGAGGCGGAGCTTCCACGGGTGATGGATGCGGTGCTCGCGGAATTGCAGTGAATCACTCAGGGTCCTATTCCCTGCTGTTTGTGGCGGGGTAGTTCATTTTTACATGAAGCAACTTTTTTTTTCATCTCATGCATGAACTCTCTATAGCCCAGAGTATGCTCGAGATCATCGAGCAGGAATCCGCCCCCTTCGGCAATGCCAAGGTGTTGTCGGTTACCCTCCGCATAGGGAGATTGACCGGCATTGTGTCCGATGCCCTCCGGTTCGCCTTTGAGATCATCACCAAGGGAGGCGTGGCAGAGGGGGCAACCCTTTTCATCGAAGAGGTTCCCATTGTGATCAAATGCCATCAGTGCGGTGAGCTCTTCACCGCCGAGCATCCCTTCATGGTCTGCCCCCGTTGTGAGGGGCTCGATGTTGAGATGATCTCGGGACGGGAGCTTGAGGTGAAGGACCTTGAAATCGAGTAGGGTGATTTTAACTATATGACATGGATGGATCACGATGAACAAGGAATTGTTCAATACCCGTGAACTGGCGGAATATCTCGATATCAACGAGAAGAAGATCTACAGTCTCATCATGGAAAAGGGATTGCCCGCTACCAAGGTAACCGGCAAGTGGCTTTTCCCAAAGCAACTGGTGGATATCTGGATAGACAACAATATTCGAAACTATCCCTGGATGAAGGAGAAGAAACTGGAGACATTCAGCGAGGCGCTGATCATCGCCGGCAGCAACGACCTGTTTCTGGCGGACGCACTCTCCCTTTTCCAGGAGAAGCACCGCAATATCCTCCCCCTCTATAGCAGCATAGGAAGCATGAACGGCATCAATGCCCTCAAAAAGGGGTGGTGCCATATCTGTGCCTCCCATATGCTCCAGAAGGAGGACGAGGAGTACAACCTGTCATATATAAAAGAGGTGTTTAACGAGGATTTCGTGATCGTGAATTTTGCCTACAGGACCCAGGGACTGATCGTTTCCAAAGCGAATCCTAAGAAGATCGCCGGGATCAAGGACCTGGTGAGACCGGACATAACCATTGTCAACCGCCAGTCCGGCACGGGCACCCGGTTCCTCCTGGAATACGAGATGGAAAAAAGCGGGATCGATGCAGCCCGGATCAGGGGATACGACACCATCTGCCTGAGCCATCTCGACGTGGGTATAGAGGTGCTCTCGAGCAGGGCGGATGCCGGTTTGGGTATCCAGGCAATTGCCCGGATGCTGGGCCTTGATTTCATCCCCCTGCGCAAGGAGCGGTTCGATCTCATCATCAGGAAGGATACATTCCCTGAGGTCAACGTCCAAACCTTTCTCAAGTTCCTGCGCTCGTCCGATCTCAAGGAATACAGTGCACGTTTCGGGGGATACGACCTCAGGGACATCGGGCGGATCATGTTCGAGGGTTGACCGGACACCAATCTTCCCAATAATCGAATTCTCCCCAATCCCAGCCCGCATCCCAAAATTCTTTACAATACATCAATCACCCTGCTCGACACGGTGCAGTTTTCGCATCTGCCTGCCAATCAAGAATAGTACCGATCTCTGCATTCACCCAAGGCTTTTTTTAAATCTGCAAATCCCTCATGAATATTGCCAGTCTCGGCATTCATCAAGGGGCTGCTTTCGCATCTGCCAACATTTTCAGAATACCGCCAATCCCAGCAACCAATCGGGTGCGGTTTTCGCATACAGTATCATTCCCAGAATACCGCCAATCCCAGCATTCACCCCAATGCCTTGAACCGGCCTTCATCATTTGCCGGTTCACCTTTGCCTTGGTGTATTCATGTGTGCCCAACCTGGGTAGACGCCCTGTTCAAGAGGCCATGTCATGAACAATGGTAAATGATCGCCGTATGGCAGTATAAAATGCTCTTATTTGTCCTGATACGTTATTATTAGTAATTATTAGTTAATCTTTTATTGACTCGCCACGCTCTTTGTGCCATAATAGTGTTTTAAAAAATGGAAGGAACCCCTCGGCAATACAATGAAAAACCGCTTGATCTTCCTCATCCTTATGGTTGTGCTTTGTGTATCCGTGGTGCGTGTCTCCGGCGCTCATGGGTATCGCATCGAAATGAAGGATGGCTCCGTAGTCGTGAATGAGGGGAATTCAGCACCCGATATCATCGGGGGAGGGAGGCGCATTACAGAGGTTCGCGGGGGAATGATACCGGGGCCGGACACCGAATCCTCGAGCACAAGGCAAATCGAGCTGAATCTCGGCGGTTCCTTCATGGTGGACTATCGTTACTACGAGGAGGATTGCAGGGAAGACAACCGTTTCGACATCCGCAAGGCCAGGTTGCTTTTTACCGGCTCCCCTCACCCCATGCTCCGGTATCGCATGGAGCTTGAGTTCCAGGGAAATGACCAGAAGAATCTCATGGATGGCTACGGAGAGGTCCTGATTCACCCGGCACTAAAATTCAGGGCAGGACAGTTCAAGGTGCCCTTCAGCCTCGAGTGGCAGACCCCGGATCAGGCGATCCTTTTCGCCGAGCGATCAATCGGATATTCACTTGCCCCGGGAAGGGACGTGGGGCTTATGTGCCATGGCTCGCTCATGAATGAGGGGGTTCATTACTCCCTCGGGATCGTCAATGGAGACGGCACTGACGGCTCGACCCGGGGGGGACAGCGGGATGATCCCGAATATGCCGCACGTCTGGTGCTGTGCCCCTTTGCAGCAATCGGGGGGGAGTGGCTGCGCCTGTTTCAGTTGGGCGGCTCCGTCACCCATGCGAGGATCGACCTTGCGAACGTAGATATGGAGGTGAAGAGCACGGGTATGACAGGAACGAATCGAAGCCTCTATGTTCTGAATGCGAATACCAAGTTCGGTGTGCTGCAAGGTGTTGAGGAACGAAGACGACATGGGCTGGAGGGGGGATGGGCCTGGGGGCCCGTTGCCGTGTATGGTGAATATGTGGAGTTTAAGTACGCGGGGCTGGAGCCGTCCGGCAAACCGCCCCAGGATGCGGAATTTTCCTCATGGTATGTATCGGCCCTGTTATTTCTCACCGGGGAATCGCCCCAATTCAAGGGAGGGGTCCTGCAGCCGGTTTTCCCCAAACGGGACCTCGATCGAAACAAAGGGACCTTGGGAGCCATCGGGGTAGCCACCCGAATGGAGCACTTCTCCGGCGATGAGCGCTGGATCAAGCAGGATGCCCATGTGTCGGTGCGGGAGGCGGATGCATTCAGCGTGGCGCTCAACTGGATTCCCTATCCCATGGTACGCCTGATGCTCGATTACACCAGGACCGATCTGTCGGACCCCATTCTGGTCAGGCGGAATCCCGACGGAAGCATCAACTACATCGAAGAGGAGCAGGTCTCCACGCTTCGATTATATATCTCATTCTAAATAAAAGGATAGCTTGATAATCATTAAAGCAATTCATGAAGAGATATTGCCTTGATATTGAGGGTCCTCCATACCGGATACAAGATGGATTCTGTACCATCAAATCTGAGGAAAGAATAAAGGAATTGTATATACGATGGAAGGATTCCCTGTATTGGGAATTTATGTAAAAAGAGGGATTCTATATATAAGATCCTATATATATAAAAGAGAGATTCTACATATTTGTTAATGTGGATGGAGGTGGGGGAGTATCGATTTTTGTGAAAGTTCGGGTGATGGTATTTTCGGGTTTTTTTTAAAAAGGAGTAAACGATGACCAGGAAGATTGTGCTGATATGTTGTATTGTTGCCGCCCTTTTGGTATCCTCCACCGCCTTTTCCGCATACCACCACGAGGGGGAAATGGACTCGGATAATTTTCTTGCCGCTTATCCTGAAAAGACAGGCACGAAGCTCGATCACTGCGCCCTTTGTCACAGCGGGGGCACGTATATAGATGCCAAAAGCCAGGAGGTAAGCCTGGGTAGCTGCCAGTGGTGCCACTATTCCTATGGGTATGACGGGAGCGGCAACATCGCCTACACCCTGAACAACTTTGGAAAGGATTACTACTTCAACGGAAGGGATGCCCTTGCCATAGGAAAGATCGACAACTTCGATTCGGACGGCGACGGATACTCGAACAAGGCGGAGATCCAGGCGGACCGCTTCCCCGGAAACGCAAAGGACGATCCCTCCAAGAAGATCGCACCCTCTCGTGTATACACCAGGGCGGATCTGGAGGCAATGCCCCAACACACCCAGTTCCTGTTGATGAATACCTCACGAAGCGGGGATTTCTACGCCGAGTACTCCGGGGTTTCCATGGAGTACCTGCTGGAGGACGCCGGCATATCGGATTCCGCCACCGGCATCCTGGTATACGCCCCTGACGGATGGTCCAACTACCATCCCCTTGATGCGGAGCCGGACCCGGAGCTGTACCATGTGAATGGGGTATATCCTGCGGCAAGTTTTCACTACGACGAAGAGGCCGACGAGGCGCAAAGCGCGATAGGATGGTGCGACTACAGCGCCCCCTCCCGCGCAGGCCGCAATAACAACGACCCCATCTATGTCGAGGGGGGACTCAGGATGATCCTTGCCGTAAAGCGGGAGGGTGTGGATTTGGATGAGGGCGCTCTCACCGATGAAAACAAGCTGGACGGCGAGGGCCCGTTCAGGCTCGTACCCCCGCAGAAGAATCCGGGGCCGCCTGACCAGTCCTCGAGGGCCGCCAATCAGGACGTCATATGGCCCTTTAATTGGGATTGGGATCACAATGCAGGGGCCTCCTCACGCACGGTGACCATCATCAAGGTCCTGCCCCTGCCGCCCGGGACCACCGACATCGACGTGCTGGAGGCGGGGTGGCAGTTTGTGGACCAGGAAAAGATCATCATATACGGTGCAATCGACGATCCCAATGCACCGGAGACCGGGGGAGGGGGAAGCACCACGCCCCCCAGATCGTCCTATTCCCTGTTCGGCGGGTTGTTTCCCTACGGCGGGTACAGCACGATACCGGGCGTATACTCATTCGGGCCTGCTTACGCCGGCAGCGGTATCGCGGGCATCAACCTCGGGATGTATCCCTCCTATGGCTATGCCGGCATTATCCCCTCGACAGGGGCATATCAGGGGAGCTTCATCCCGGGCATGACATTCGGAGGAATTCCCGGCGCCTACTCCATGGGCAGTTCGTACGGCACGCTGTTCGGTAATGTCAGGAGCCCCTATTTGAGCATGCCATGGAGTACCTTCGGGAACACACTGGGCACCTATCAGTTCGGCACCCTGCGCTGGAACCAGTTTTTCGGCAGTAGCCCGCTCTCCTTGTATTCCTTTTAGAAGGGGAGCGGTTTTATAATGAATGCCCTTTTCCGGGCGACCCGTTGGTCGCCCGGAAAAAGAATAATGAATAAAGGTTCCAAACACCTCCGTTTGGAAATGGCACTGGCTGAGAGGCAATGGGGAAGGGATCGCGAGCCCTTCCCCTAATCCTCGATACCGATGATGACATTCGTCGCCTTGACGATGGCGAATACATCCTTTCCTTCCCGGAGTCCGAGGTTTTCCGCGGAGGTCTTGGTGATGATGGAGGTGATTTCCACCCCATCCGCCAGCTTCACCACCACCTCGGAGTTGACCGCACCGGGGATGATCTTCTTGACCTTGCCCTTCAATACATTCCGGGCACTGAGCTTCATGGTGTCCCTCCTTTCGAATGGATGGATGACCCTTTAACCCTCACCTGTATGCTTGCATATATAGAGTATGATCCTCCGAGGGAAATAATGGAATCTCCGTTACAGTGGCCGTACCGAGGTGGCCTTGAAGGTGAGATATACATGGGAGCCCACGGTGAGCCCCATCTCCTGCAAGGAGACGGGGGTGATGAACACCCTGAATACCTCCCTGGAGCGCACTTCCAGCATGACCCTTCCCCTGTGGTCGGCGATCGCGGTGATCACGCCCTCGAAGAGGTTGCGGGCGCTCGAGGAGAAGGGCTCCCTGGAGACGATGATGTCCTCCGGGTCGATGGTGATGTGGGAATATTCCTCATGCGGCAGATCGTCCGAGATCCATACCTGCATGTCACCGGAAATGAAGCGTGGCCCCTTGTCGGTGTGCATGACTGTGCCTGCAAAGAGGTTGTGCATGGTGGAAGGGATCAGCGCCCCCTCGAAGAGGGAAAACACGGTCTGCGCCATACGGTAGGCCTGGGAGAGGTTATGGGAGGTGAGCACGATGGTGGTCCCCCTTTCCCTGTTGATCCGCTCGATGATCTGCTCGAAGCGGCGCATGTTGCGCACGTCCACGTTCGCCGTGGGCTCGTCCAGGAACAGCACCACCGGGTCGATGGCGAGGCCGCGTGCCAGGGCGACCAGTTGAGACTCCCCGCCCGAGAGCTCCCGCGCCCTTCTTTTCTCAAATCCGTCAAGACCCACCAGCCGGAGTGCCTCCCGTGCCCCGGCCTCGCATTCCCTCCGGGACATCCCCCGGGCGCGCAGTCCGTAGGACACGTTCTTCAGAACGGAGGTATTGAAAAGGTAAGGGGTCTGGAGCACCATGGTCATGGACCGCCCTGCATCGGTGTCTGGAGAACCGCCGTGTTCCACCTGCCGTCCGTCGAACACGATCTCACCCTTGGTAGGCCTGAGGATGAGGCTCATGATGGAGAGGAGGGTGGTCTTTCCCGAGCCGTTCGGTCCCACCACCGCGTAGGTGCATCCCTTATCGAAAGCCAGGTGTGGGATGGACAGAACCTTTCTGCCGTTGTAGTAATGTTTGATTCCCCTGATCTCGAGGATATGCGTGGCCATCACTGCGTTCACCCCTTGATCTGGAAGTAGTGAAAAAGGATGTTGATGGTAAAGACCACCAGCAGGAGGAAGAATCCCAGGGCCAGTCCCAGACCGAACTCCCCCTTGCTCGTCTCCAGCGCGATCGCCGTGGTCATGGTACGGGTGTAGAATCGGATATTCCCCCCCAGCATCATCGCTGAACCCACCTCGGACACGGCACGTCCGTATCCGACAATGATGGCGGCAAGGAGGGCGAAGCGGGCCTCCATGAGGATGGTCCAGGTGGTCAGGAGTCTTCCCGCCCCCATCGTTTTTGCGGTCAAGAGGGCCCGGGGGTCCACTGATTGCACGGCAGCCACGGTCAGGTTGGTGATCACGGGAAGTGAGAGCACGAACTCCCCGAGGATGACCGCATGAGGTGTGAACATCAGGCTCATGAACCCCAGGGGGGCGCTTCGGGAGAGGAAGGAATACCCGATGAGCCCCACCACTACCGTGGGCAGGGCCATGGCCGTATTCAGCACGGTTATGAGGATGGACCGTCCCCTAAACCGCTTTACCCCCACCAGGAAACCGAACGGCACCCCTGCGATGACGGCGAAGATGGTGGCGATGAGGGAAAACCTGAGGGAGCGAAGCACGATCCCGTAGACCTCCTGGTCAAGGGAGATGATCAGGTGGATGGATTCGACAAATGCATGCCACAGGAAGTGCATCGCATAATCTCCGTCAAGGACTGAAAATAACCATCAATAACCTTTATTGACAATGAAACCCTTTTACGCCATAATACTATCTCTCCAATCCGAATGCAATCCGGCCATAGGTCTGTAAAGGGGGTGATGGGAAGGCTATCACACCAGTCATCCTGGATCAATCATTACCATAACACTAACACATAGATGGAGGATCTGTGAAATGAGAAGGTATGTCGCGCTTCTTCTGGCAATCGGTATCGTATTCGGACTCTGCACGGCGGTCCACGCGCAGGTCCAGAGGCTCAAGGTCTCCAGCACCACCAGCACGGACAACACCGGGCTGTTCGCTGCACTGAACCCTCCCTTTGAAAAGATGTTCAATTGTACGGTGGACGTCATCGCCCAGGGGACCGGTAAGGCGCTCAAGACCGGGGAGATGGGTGATTGTGACGTGGTGTTCGTTCACTCCCGGCCTGCAGAGGATGCGTTTGTGGCGGCCGGATACGGCGTCAACCGCCGCGATGTCATGTACAACGACTTCGTCATTGTGGGTCCGGAAGGCGATCCCGCAGGCATCAGGGGACTCAAGGATGCGGGCGAGGCCCTGAAAAAAATCACCCAGAGCCAGTCACGGTTCGTTTCCCGGGGGGATGATTCAGGCACCCACAAAAAGGAAAAGGCCATCTGGGGGAATACGGGAATCACCCCCCAGGGCCAGTGGTATGTGGAGGCAGGTCAGGGCATGGGCGCGGTGCTCCAGATAGCATTCGAGATGAATGCCTATACGCTCACCGATCGCGGCACCTACCTCGCGTACAAGGAAAAGATCACCCTCCCCATCCTCGTCGAGGGGGACCCGGTCCTGTTCAATCCTTACGGAATCATTGCGGTGAATCCCGCACGGCATCCCCAGGTGAGCTATGTCCTGGCCATGGCCTATATCGGATGGGTGACCTCCCCTGAAGGGCAGCGGATCATCCGTGAGTTCGGGAAGGAGACGTTCGGCCAGCCCCTTTTCATCCCGGTCGCAATCCCTTAATCAGGAACCCTGTGCCCCGAGTGCAGGCAGCCGTGCGTAGTTGACAGCCTCCACTGAATGTGGGTAGACTTGATGGGTCATCACGTTTGTCCATTTCCGGGGGCCGGTTGATGCTTATCGCAAAGATCATAGTGGGTGCGGTCATCCTCATCTTCGGGCGACAGATCTTTTGGTTATTCGTTGCCGTAGTCGGGTTTGCCGTGGGGATGAGCATCACCGCGGTGCTGTTTGCAGACCTTCCTGTTTGGGCTACGCTCGCCATCGCCTTATTCTGCGGACTGCTGGGGGCAGTCACCGCCCTTTTTCTAAAGAGGGGGGCGATCGCCCTTGCCGGCTTTCTGGCGGGGGGGTATATAGCGATGGGCGTATCCATATTCCTGGGAATTGAGATCGTTCCGCTCTTCTGGATCATTTTTGCGGCCGGGGGTATCGTAGGGTGCCTGCTCGCAGTCACGCTCTTTGACTGGGCGCTGATTCTCCTTTCCTCCCTTGCCGGGACGGTCCTGATCCTCGAGGGGGTCCCCCTCAATCCGCTCGGCAAGGCGCTTTTTTTCGCGGCACTGCTCATAGCAGGCGTGCTGATCCAGCGGGGCATGATGTGGTTCAGGTCTGCCTGACACCACCTATCCCTCCGGATACGGGTCGGCGTTCAGCGGGAAGATGGGGCAAGGTCCTGCCTGCTCAGTAACGCCTTGCACCCTGAACACCTCCCGTGCTCCTCGTCACTCCATATTTCTACCTCCCCGCCGCATTTGGGGCACCTGAAAATCTCCGGAAAGCGTTTTTTTGCCGGATCATCACCGGGGCAATGCTGATCGATCGCCTTTTTCATGGGTTCCTCCTTTTGCTCTCGAAAATATCCTGTATTCATCTGAAAATATAGCATTTTCATGCTTCGTGGCGCCACAAAGCGGCATGAGGGTTTGCTCCTGATACGGATCGTTTATTGATTCCTTATCCGTGGCACCTGCCAGAATTTATTTCCAAGGATTCATCTTACGCAACACAGGGCGTGATGCCCCGCAAAAGCGGAGAATGCAGCCATCTATAAACACTATATCCCCGCATGAAAGACAGTGTCAATACAGGTTTCCTCCCTGTGTCAATCCTAAGGCATGTAAGAGGCGCACCGACACCACCTTTCTCGTTATCCTCCATGGAGAATCGAGGAATGGCATAGCAGGGGGTACCGGATATGGACATATGAATTGAAAAAGATATCACTTAACACATAGCGGAGGCTATTAAATAAAAGGATTAAAAAAATATCTTTTATGAATATAAATAATCAGTTGTCCGATAAGAATAGAAATAGTTACCTAAAAAAATATAAAACATTCTATCTTTCTTATACTTCCGGGTACCTGTTTCCTCATCCAGCAGTTCCGGACCGGTAGGCACAACAGGAGGAGAGCGTATGGTCGAGGAGAAGAGAGGGAAGTCAGAGGGAAAGGCACGTATACAGGAATCCTCGCCCTTGCCTGCGTACGTTGTTGCTGAAGACATTCCGGGCAATGGAAGAATCCTTCCTGTTGTCGATTTAAAAGAGCGTCTCAACCTTGGGTGCACCTCCCTCACCGGCGAGACTCGGATCGTCGTGGTCGATCATCAGCCGAGGGTCCTGGGATTATTGGTCGACCGGGTATCTCAGGTGATGAACATTCGTTCGAACCAGATCGAGGAGGTGCCCGAGGGAATGGTCTCCGTTCACGAAAACTCCATCAAGGGTGTGGGCAAGGTTGACGACCGCATGGTCATGCTCCTCGACCTCGACAGAATCGCGGCATTCAGGTCGGAGGTTTTGCTGAACATGCCCGGCAGCAAAACCATGCTCAGGGGCGTCATCAGTGCTATGGAACTGCATTATGAAGTCATCCTGCGAGAAAAGGGAGGTGATGCCGCACACAACCACGAACAGATGAGGAGGGAATACCAAATACTGGTACCGCCAATCAACCTTATCAAAGGGGGATAGCAATGAAACGGATGAAATGGATTGGAGTTGTAATGATCGTCGTTGTCGCCATGGTCTGTGTATGCGCATTCGCAGAATCCGGACATCAGTTTGACAAGGCGACATATGTGAAGGTTACCAAGAAGAACATCGGCAGAATCCTCACCGGAAACATCAGTCCGTCTACCATGAAGGCCGACATGGAGAAATTGATCAGTATCGGTCTCGATGGATGCCGTGAACATTTGGGCGAGCCGGATGCTCCCGCGGTTGAAAAGAAGTTGCTCGAGATCACCATCAAGTCCGTTGACTCCATGAGGGGATTGAGCCTTGACCAGATCGAGGAGATGTGGCACGAGGGCGGCTATTTGAAGTCCCAGGGGATTGACATAATGAAGCTGGACCACTTCTCCCATGCCATGTGTCACTATGATTCGGTGCTCCACCCCCTTACCGCGATCCTTTGCCTCAATGAATACGAGAGGACGCAAAAGGAGGAGTACCTTGACCAGATGAAGGCGGAGCTTGCCGAGGTGGCGGAGCACATGGAACACCTGGATTAGTTGTTCCCGTTAAAAATAACCGCAGGTATTCGGCGAAGGACCCGAAAAAAATGGGGCATATACAGCGAGATATACTCGCCGGAGGGGCTGATTGGTCAACCTCCGGGCCGTTAAACCGGCGGTTCATGCCCGGATGCCTGCGGGAATTGGTTGTGCATGGGGTTAACCAGGGTGAATCATAAAGGCTGGAGGAAGGCGATGAGGCTGACAATCGGTAACAAGCTAATGGGGGGGTTTATCATCCTCTCCCTGATTGTGGTGATTACCGGTTCGACCGGGCTGATCATGATCAGGAAGGTGGTCAGGAGCGGTGATGTGGTGCTGGAGGAAAAGGTACCGGTGAAGGACATCGCCATGGAGGCCGTCATTTCCGCGGACCGGGCGCTCGACGCATGCAAGAGTTACCTTCTCGCCGAGGACGGCTTGGAAACAATCGAGGAGCAGATCACCACCCATCTGGCGGATCTGGATATGTTCATGGCCATGGTGGAATACGGCACGGAAGCGGAGGAGTTCAGAAACAGCCCTGCAGGTGCGCGGTATGTGGCACAGGGGCTTGCCATCGATGCTCCTCAAGGATCTGAAGAGATCCTGCTGCTTCTTGAAGAGATCAAGGGGCATACATCGATCTTTGCCGAGAAGTCCAAGGAGTTGATTGATGTCCACAAGAGCAGGGTCCAGTATAATTTCGACTACCGGGGGGTCCGCTACGAGCTCCCTGCATTTCTCCAGGCAGCGGACCTGGTGCAGCGGAGGACCTATCAGGCGCTCAAGGATGCCGTGGAGTACGAGGTGAATTTCTCCGGGGAGACCAATCCTGCAAAGAGTTTCTTTGGGGAATGGTATGCATCGTACCGCATCGATGATCAGGAAATACAACCGCTCCTTGAGGATGTCCGTGATAATAATGTCAAGTTCCACCGGGTCATGGCTGATATCATGGCCGCGGATTACGGGCAGAAGGGGTCCCTGCTCATGCGCGGCATGCGGTATGCGGTAAAGCTTGACCAGGGGTATGAGAAGATCCAAAACTATGCCAATGCACAAATCGTCTCTTTGGAGAGCCGGGAGGATGCATGTGTCGACGCCATGTTTCAGGCATCCGAGAGCATGATCGCGCTGTTTGAACAGTTGGAGGAGCTTGCCGACAACGGCATGGTGAAGGCGCAGGTGGAGTCGAAACATGCGCAGCGCGCCTCCATGTGGATTTTGATCCTCTTGATGCCCTGTGCGGTATCCATCGCCCTGCTGCTCGGTTTCTTCATCACCCGGGGGATCACCATGCCCATCCTCCAGTGCGTAGAGTTCGCCAAGCAGGTGGCACAGGGCGACCTCTCCAGGCAGGTGGAGATTACCTCCAAGGACGAGACCCGCGACCTGGGCGACGCCCTGAACGGCATGTTCGGGTACCTGAAGGGTATGGCGGAGGTGGCCGAC
>JBLIRP010000008.1:0-61900 GCA_049472355.1 bacterium
ACCGAACCCGTAAACCGGGTAGGCCGGCTCGGACTGCCTCCAGCCGTGGTTATATGGGCTGTCCCAGTACTCGAAGTTGTCGACCAGGATGTCCCCCGTACCTTTGAAGGGATCCTCCCATGTCGGCACCTGGAGCGGTTGACTTGAGAATGATGGAAAATCCCACAGCGGCGGGAAACCGAAACCCACCTGGGCCATGGCTGTTGATCTGACCATCACAAACGCTAAGGTCACAACCAAGCAAACCATTAAGGTCTTCATTGCATGTTTCATATCTATGCACCTCGCTTTAAAGGATGACCGTATTCAACTACTGCAAAAGTGTCCATGCTAAGTAGAAACTTGGATCGCCATACGCATAGGTCGGATAATCGAACCGCGCATAGGGGATCGGCGTACCTGGCAAGGTGGTGTAAGGGAACGTCGTCTGATATGGAGACCCGAAGTACGGATAGGTCGCAATACCAAGGGTATTGTACGCCGTGGCCACATCAGGAGTCAGAAACGGAGTGAATGGTGCAAATCCGAGCAGGTAGCCGTTTATCGTGTTGAAATAACCGTAATCGGAATAGAAAAGCGGACTTGTATAATAATACGATGTGGGAAAAATCTGAGCCTGAGCCATCGGTCCCGCGAGGAGCATTATCCCGATTGCCAGGACAACTCCGATCACCCACACTTTCAAAAACCTTAAATTACCCATAGCCTCTCTCCATCTTACTTTAAAGATGTTGTGAATTACGTTGCTAACCAACATACGTGTGATCAGGCCACTTGGTTATGATTTTTTTCGATCAGCGATCACCTCCTTGGTTTCTGAATTGATATTATGAAAACTTACAGTTGAGAAATGACCTCCTACTCCACCTCCCTTCCTGATCAATCAATCAAATCCTTCTTCCCATGGTCAGGGTTAAGGGGTATCGCATTTGATACGTCTTGCACCGTTAAACACCTCAGGAAAAGCGACTTGATCGATAACTCTCCATTCTCCGTTTTTGAATTATGGGTAAATAAAAAATGTATCATTGAAACCAAAACCAATCAAAAAGTATTTAAAAACAACAAGTTAAACAATGACCAATCTGCGTTGAACGTTACACATGTTCACCCTGGGCATGGGTGAATAAAAATATACCAATAATAATCTAAGCAAAAATCATTCCAAAAAATATCAGATGGTACGCTCATGGTTCAATTCATGGAAAAAATTGTATTTTATATCAATAAAATCATAATAATAGACAAATTGTCCACGGTCATTACCTGCACCGTGATATTAAAAAGCGCGTTTATTTTTTTAGAATAAAGTAAATTTTTATTCATAAAATATAAAAAGTGAGATAGACAATCAATGAATAGACAAAAAATAAAAAATAAAAAAAATAGAAAAATATTAAAAAATAATAAAATAATTGCGAAGATCAAAAAATGGAACAAAAAATAAATTCAAAATATAATAAATTATTTTTAAAATATTTTTTTGTGAAGTCGTTGAAAGAGTCCTGTTCCGTTTATATATGATTGTGTATAAAATTTCATATTTTGTGATTTGTTTTTCATCTTTATTCTGTTTTCTATTGTAAGCCTTGGATATGGTTACCGGAGTACTCGGTGAAAAAAAGCACGAAATTCCTGTATGCACACCAGTCTTTGCCATAGGCTTCTTTGATGAAGTTATATGGATATCTTGCAAAATTTGTTCTCATATCAGGGGCTGCAATATACCTTGACCACCGGGGGCAGTTCTGGTACTATGCAAAAGGCTAATAATATTACCACGTTATAATTAATTTGGGGTGCCTACTCCATGAATCGTTTTGGGTCGCCAATGAATCGGCGAACATTCATATGGAGAATACCATGTCGGAAAGGGAGCATTCGTTAATCCTCGGCGGACCACCGAGGCTCATTGCCTGGGAATTAACCCAGTCCTGTAATCTTCACTGTGTGCACTGCCGGGCATCCGCAACGGAGGAAAGATCCACGGAGGAGCTTACCCCGGAAGAGGCCGGGGAGTTCGTCAGATCCCTGCCCGATCTGGGACGCCCCATCCTGATATTGACCGGCGGGGAGCCGCTCATGCGCCCGGATGTCTTTTCCCTGGCGCGCCTGGCCACGGATATAGGCCTTCGAGTGGTGCTCGCCACCAATGGGACGCTGATCGATGGGACGGTTGCTTCCAAAATAGCCGCATGCGGCATCAAACGGGTGAGCATCAGCCTGGACGGGCCTGATGCCCCTTCCCACGACCGGTTCCGAGGCGTTTCAGGCGCCTTTGAACGTGCGGTGCAAGGGATCGAGAGCCTCAAGGCCGCAGGGGTGGAGTTTCAGATCAATACGACGGTCACCACAAGGAATGCCCATCTCATAGGAGACATGACAAGGCTTGCATCGGACCTGGGGGCCAGGGCGCTGCATATCTTTCTGCTCGTGCCTACCGGGAGAGGGAAGGACCTGGAAAACGAGGCGATTTCCGCGGCGGACTATGAGCGGGTGCTCCATGAATTTTACGATCTTTCACAGCGGACGACCCTCCAGATGAAGGCCACCTGTGCGCCCCATTACTACCGCATAGTCGCCCAGAAGGAGCGGGGTGGTAAAACCTCTATGGGAGGATCCGAAACCCATGGCCATGGTTTTTCATCCATGACCAGGGGGTGCCTGGGAGGAACGGGTTTCTGCTTTGTCTCCTTTAAGGGTGAGGTGTGCCCGTGCGGGTATCTCCCCCTCGTTGCAGGAAATATCCGGGAGGCAAGCCTGAAGGAGATCTGGTACAATGCCCCACTTTTCCGTGATCTCCGTGATCTCTCCCTGTTGAAGGGGAAATGCGGCGCATGCGAATACAAAATGGTGTGCGGCGGTTGCCGGGCACGGGCCTTCAATCAATCAGGGGATTATCTGGGTGAGGAGCCGTTGTGCATCTATCAGCCGCGAGGGGCAACGGGTGCCGGGTCATAGCCTCCTTGCCGCCCTCCAGCGACCAGCGCGCTATATCGGCACGGAGACCAATGCCTGCATAAAGGACCCTGCCGCAGTCACGATCCGGGTTGCCCTTGCCTTCCCGGACGTGTACGAGATCGGTGAATCCAACCTCGCCCTCAAGATCCTCTATACCATCCTGAACAGCATACCGGATATCTGGGCGGAGCGGGTCTATGTCCCCTGGAGGGATGCCGAGGACCTGCTCGCACGGAAGGGGCTCCCCCTGACCAGCCTGGAATCGGGGACCCCGATACACACGTTCGATTTTCTGGGGATCACCCTCCCCTCGGAACTGTGCTATACCAATATACTTACCCTCCTCGCATCGGGTCGTATCCCCCTGCACGCAGGGGACCGGGACCTCCGTTTTCCCCTGGTCATGGGTGGGGGCTCCGGGGCCTCGAATCCCGAACCCCTTGCCCGCTTTTTCGATCTTTTCGTGCTTGGCGACGGCGAGGAGGTCATACTCGAGATCATGGATCGATGGCGTGAGGTGCGGGGAGGGGCGACCGGCAGACAGGAGCTGGTCGAGTCCTTCGCCTCCATTGACGGGGTATACGTGCCGCACCTTTACACCCCCGAGTACCATGAAGATGGCAGGGTAAAAGCGGTGATATGCCATGCCCCGGGGCGATCCCCGGTGCAGCGCAGGGTAGTGACCGACCTGGGACGCGCCCCGTATGTCGACGCCCAGATTGTTCCCTTTATCAGTGCCGTGCACGACCGGGTTGCCGTTGAGATTGCGCGGGGGTGCACGCGGGGATGCCGTTTCTGCCAGGCAGGGATGATCTACCGGCCTCCGCGTGAGCGACCCATGGAACGAATCAAGGAACTGGCGCATTCCCTCATATGCTCCACCGGGTATGAAGAGGTATCCCTCCTCTCCCTCAGCTCCGGGGACTATAGCTCCCTCGGGGAATTGATCGCCATGCTGCGCAAGGATGACCCCGGTGTAGGACCGCTCGTGTTTTCCCTGCCCTCGCTCAGACCGCAAGGGATACCCTCCACGATACTCAAGCTCCTTCGGGAGGGGAGAAAACCGGGGTTCACCCTTGCCCCGGAGGCAGGCTCCGAGAGGTTGCGCGGAATCATCAACAAGGGGATCACCGATGAAGAGATACGCCTCATGGCGAGGCAGATCTTCATGGCGGGATGGGACCTGATAAAACTCTATTTCATGGTCGGCCTCCCCTGCGAGACGGAATCGGACCTCCTTGCGATCAGGCTGCTGGTCAAGGAATTGGGCATGCTCGGCAAGGGCATCTTAGGAAAGAGGCCCCGGTTCAATCTCACCATTTCCCCCTTTGTGCCGAAACCCCACACCCCTTTCCAGTGGGCTGCCCAGGATGCGGTTGAAACCATAAAGGAGAAGGAGGGACTCCTGCACAGGATATTGTCGAGCGGCCTGATCCGCATCAAATCCCATACCCCGGAATTGAGCCTTGTCGAGGCGGTCCTTGCCCGGGGGGACCGGCGGATCGGTGAGGTCCTGGAGAAGGCATGGGGCCTCGGTGCGCGATTCGATCAGTGGGGGGAGCATTTCAATTTTACGTTGTGGAGGAAGGCATTTCACGCAACAGGCATCGATCCCTCCTTTTATGCGCATAGGCGGCGATCCATGGATGAGGTGTTTCCCTGGTCGCATCTCTCGATGGGTGTTGACGATGCATTCCTGATGAGCGAATATCGCAAGGCATTGGAGGGGGAGATGACACCGGATTGCCGTGTCGGGGGGTGCAACCGGTGCGGGGCCTGCACCAAGGCCATGCAGTCTCTCGTCGAGCACACCAGGGCAACGCCGTCATCCCAGGGGGAGCACAGTGATGATCTGACCGAACCGATATCGCATCTCACGAAGCCCGAGGTCGGTCATGCCCATTCGAAGGTACGGGTGCAGTGTACCTACTCGAAAACAGGGCATGCCGTTTTTTATTCTCACCTGGACCTCATCCGGTTGATCGGACTTGCGGTGAGAAGGGCCGGGATACCCATCGCCTATACCCAGGGGTTTCATCCCGCCCCGCGGATCTCGTTCGGACCTGCCCTACCGGTGGGTACGGAGGGACTTGCAGAGTACATGGAGATGGACCTGGACGGGGAGATCGACCCCTGCAGCCTTATCGGGAGGCTCAATGGCGAGCTCCCCGACGGGGTAATTATCAGCGAGGCAAGGACCGTACCCCTGCATGCACCCTCTATCATGGGCCTCATCAACGAGGCGGAGTATCGCATCCTTCTTCCCACGGATATCGCCGGTAAGGTGGGCACCATACAACGCCATCGTGAATGCATTGAAGCAGCCATGGCGCTGCCTGCGATCCATATCTGGCGTGAGGTGAAAGGCAGGGGAAAGGATATCGACATTCGCCCCCTTATTCGGGGGATAGGGATATCCGAACGGGATGACGGGATTGAACTTTTTCTGAAGGTAAGGGTTTCCACCGAACAGAACGTACGGCCGCGTGAGGTGCTTGCTGCCCTGTATGGACCGATGGCCGAGGAATGGATCGGTCTGGTGAGGATATCCCGAACGGGCATCTTTTCCTCCATCGCGAATGAAAAGGGTGAGCGTCCGGGTATCGATCCGGCGCCCTCCCCGCATGCCCCGTCTCCCCCGGAGGCGTGATGTCCCCTGTACCCGCCTATCTCGGCATCAGCGACCCTGAATGGAACGAAAGGCTCCATGCAGCCCGGGGGCTTTTTGCGGGGTGCCGGTGTTGTCCCCGCCAGTGCCGGGTGGACCGGCCGGCCGGTGAGAAGGGGTTCTGCGGCGCAGGGGCCGAAATCGTGGTTGCATCTTCAGGCCCTCATTTCGGGGAGGAACCCCCCATCTCGGGAACCAGGGGATCGGGTGCCGTCTTTTTCACCCATTGTACGATGAGGTGCGTGTACTGTCAGAACTATCCCTTCAGCCGGCTCGGGCAGGGGCGGGTGAGGAGTGCCGGGGAACTGGCTGCATGCATGACCATGCTGCAGGAAAAGGGGTGTCACAATATCAACCTGGTCACCCCCGCCCATTTCATCCCTCCCGTCATCCAGGCCCTGCGACTGGCCGTTGACCGGGGCCTCAGGATTCCCATCGTTTACAATACGAGCAGCTTCGAGAACCCGGAGGTCCTTTCCCTCCTGGACGGCATCGTGGATATCTTTCTTGCGGACATGAGGTATGCCGACCCGGCAATGAGCGAACGCTATTCGGGGGTGCGTGAATACCCGGAGAAGGCGAGGGATGCCCTCAAGGAGATGTATCGCCAGGTGGGCCCCCTCATGACGGACCATGACGGCATCGGCTCACAGGGGCTCATCGTCCGGCACCTCGTGCTGCCCAACGGCATAGCCGGAAGCAGGGAGGTCTTCTCCTTCATAGCAACGGAGCTCTCGAAGGATGTGCCGGTCAGCCTCATGAGCCAGTACTACCCTGCGTACCAGGCCATCGGCATCCCCGAGCTGAGTCGTCCCATCACCGCCAGGGAATACGAGGAGGCCCTGCAGTGGCTGGAGGAATCCGGGCTCACCGAGGGATGGCGACAGGGCCTTGAGGATGAGGGGGAATAAACCGGCATTGCTCATTTTGAAGCTTTCGGCAGAGAGCGTGAGCAGACATGTTTAAACATCCCTGCTCACGACGACGCGATGCCAAAAAAGATTAAGGGGTATATGCAAAATTGGAATTTCAGACAGGCCACATCAGTGGTGGATTGTGTCCAGGAAATGGTGTAATGTAGGAAAGACGGGTACACCATGGAGGACCGCTATGCCGATCATTCCCGGGGGGAATCGATTATGAAGGATGTACGGAGGAAGATTCGAGGCAGCATATCCCTGACCCTCGTAATGCTGCTTGTTCTGCTCATTGCAGCGGCCACCCTGGTGGGGGTGGTGCTCAAGATTCGTTCCCCTGCTGGAAAGGGTATGCTCACCCTGGCCCCGCCCATAGAGACCGTATGGGGGATGTACAATGCCTCGCTCAGGGGGGATATCGACGGGTACCTCAACTGCTTTACCCCCG
Source organism: bacterium (assembly GCA_049472355.1). Lineage (GTDB taxonomy): Bacteria > SZUA-182 > SZUA-182 > DTGQ01 > JAFGSM01 > JBLIRM01. The sequence goes on from JBLIRP010000008.1 coordinate 6,995, forward strand.
AATCACGTCAGCCCATACAGGCCACGTTGGAGAGCATGGGGGAAGAGGCATTCAAGGAGTACCTCCGGAACAAGGCGGCCGGAATCATGGGGATCTCCATCTATACCCCCGCAGAAGAGGAACTGGGAAATCCGGGCGAATGGTTGCCCGATGACCGTGAAAACGAGGGAATGATCAGCCTGCCTGTGGAAATCGTCTACAAGGAGCGGAATGAACGCCAGGTGTTCCGTCTCAAGCGCCTCGGCGAGGGATGGAGAATCGTCTCCGCGTCTTCCCCGGTCTTCACCCCCCAGCCGATCCCCTACGGCACCAACGTGAACGAATAATCCTCCCAATCGCATCGCCGTTGAAGAGCGCATCACGGGCCATCCTCGATATTTCTCTGCATTACCTGCAACCAACCTTTGTTAGAGCGGAGCGAAGCGAAGCTGCTGCAAAAAGGCTTCTTTTGCAAAGCAGAAGGACTTGCTTCGTTTTCAGGCCCGAAGCGAGCCCTCTCTTCAAAGCAGACCTTCCTGACCCTCCGTAAGGCCCCGGGACCGGCACATCCCCTGTCGAGACACCCCTGACATCCCGCCCTCCAATGCACGAATGATCGTTATTTCGCTTGATTATTGTCGAATAAAGGAGAAGGAGGACCTTTGTGGTATACGTGCGCACGGACGAGGGAAGGTCAACTTCCTCGCTCCTTGGGCACCCCCTGTCATGGTTGGGGACAATGGCGCGAACGTGGGTACAACAGGAGAGGATGACCAGGAAACATCCTGGTTTGACGGGCCGGAGGTGTGAATGATCGCCGGAATTCACCAGCCGCAGTATCTGCCGTGGCTGGGATATATGAACAAGATTGCCAGCTCGGATGTCTTTGTTTTCCTTGATACCGTTCAATATCGAAAGAATGAATGGCAGAACAGGAACCGGATCAAGACAGCGCAAGGGTGGCAGTGGCTGACCGTGCCTGTCTGCTATCGCTACCCGGAGAGGATTTCCGAGGTAAGGATTGACAACGCCACCCCCTGGGGGGAGAAACACTGGAAGACACTGGTTACCAACTACAGCCGCGCCCCCTACTTCGATGCCTACGCGGATTTTTTCCATGATACCTACACCAGGGAATGGGAACTGCTCGCGGACCTCAATATACATATAATCCGGTTTTTGATGGGGGTGTGTGGATTGAAGACCAGGACCATACGGGCGAGCGAGCTGGATGTGGACAACACCGACCCAACCGGCCGCCTCGTGGCCATCTGCAGAGCGGTAAAAACGGATACCTATCTCTCCGGCAGGGATGGGGCGAGGTACATGGATGCCGATCAATTTCATGACAACGCGATCAGGGTCTGCTACCAGGACTGTGCCCCTGTTGAATACCCCCAGTTGTTCGGAGGATTCATCCCGAATCTGTCCGGCATCGACCTTCTGTTTAATTGTGGACCCTCGGCAACGGGAATCATCGAGAATCAATTCGTGGTTTCCGAGCACATAAAGGAACGAGACTATGAAGGTATTGGCAATCGGTGCCCATCCCGATGACATAGAATACGGGTGTGCAGGCACCCTCATCCGGTACCGTCAGGCGGGACATAGCGTCTCTCTCTTTGTCATGACGCGGGGTGATGCCGGCGGGGATCCCGATATGCGTGCGGAGGAGCAGATTGCCTCGGCCCGGATCATCGGTGCGGAGGAGGTCCTGTGGGGAGGGTATCAGGACACCATGCTCCCACTCTCCCGCGAGTTGATCATCAGGCTTGAGGATGCGATTACCAGGGTCGCCCCGGACATCATCCTGGTCAATCACCGGTATGACACCCACCAGGATCATCGCACCCTTTCGGACGCCACCATCTCCGCCACCCGCAATGCGAAGAATGTCCTTTTTTACGAGGGTCCCACCACCTATAACTTCGTGGCCAATATCTTCGTGGACATCACCGCCTTCCTTCACCAGAAGCTCGACACCCTGAACGCCCACCATTCCCAGATCACCAAGACCAATATCAATTCAATGAGTATCCTCGAGCTTGCAACCTCCACGGCCAATTTCAGGGGGATCCAGAGCCGCGTGAAATATGCCGAGGGATTCATCTCGAGCAGACTGTTTATAACCATATGAAGACAAAACCGATCAGGCATTCAATGCCTACACTGGACCACAGGGAGATCGACGCCCTTGCGGACACCATCCGTTCAAACCATATCGCGGCAGGCGACCAGGTGGCCCTGTTCGAAGATGAGATGGCCCGTTATTGCGGCGCGTCGGGTGCAGTGGGGTGTTCCTCCGGCACGGCAGCCCTTCACCTCGCCCTCCTCGCCATAGGCGTTGGCCAGGGAATGGAGGTCATCATCCCCAGCTTCACCTGTGCATCGCTCTACCACGCGGTAACCTATACCGGCGCCGTACCGGTGCTCGCGGATTGCGATCCCGACACCTTCCTCCTCACCGCTCCGACCATCATGGCAAGGATCACCCATCGAACCAAGGCGGTCATCGTGCCCCACATGTTCGGTCTTCCTGCGGATATGAAGGAGATCGTGAGCCTCGGGCTGCCCGTTATCGAGGACATCTCCCAGGCCATCGGCGCAACCTATATGGGGAGGAGGACAGGGTGTCTCTCCGAGGTTGCGGTCTCCTCATTCTATGCCACCAAGCTGATCACCACCGGTACGGGGGGGATGGTCCTCTCCGGCAATCCCCGGGTGCTCGGGAAGGTGCGCGAACTCAACGGGGTGGACAAGAAGAAGGACCTGAATTGTCACCTTCCCTATATGATGAATGACCTGCAGGCGAGTATGGGACGGTGTCAGCTCAGGAAACTGGATGATTTCATCAGCAAACGCAGGGACCTGGCATCCCACCTCAGCCTTGCCTTGAAATCAATCCCGGCCGCACCCCCGGGTGATCTTTCCTTTAGGGAGCACATCTTCTTTCGCTATTGCGTAAAGATACACAAACCGGTCGAGCCGGTGCTCGCATTCCTGCGCAGGAACGGCATAGAGGCAGCAAGGCCCATCTTCTCACCGCTCCACCTCCTGGACAAAAGGGAAACAGCAACGAGTGGCGGTGATTTTCCCGGGACCATGGAGGCATGGAGGGAGACCATCTCGCTGCCGATCCATCCCGGGCTCACCAACAAGGAGGTCCTCAGGGAGGCGTGCCTGTTGGGGGACATACTCAACGTAATGGCGTATTCAAACGCATGAAACGGACCGCCTACCATATATTCGGTTGTTGTGCGGCCTTCCTGACCGTTTGCCTCATCCATCCGGGACTGAGGGGGATGTTGCACCGCTGGGGGAATCGATGGATTTTCGTCCTCCTGCTTTCGACGAGCATCTCCTTCCTCGCAACCCCCGTGGTACGAATGCTGGCCTGGCGGTTCAGGATACTCGACGTTCCGGACACCCGCAAGTCACACCAGGGTCCCACCCCGCTCCTGGGAGGGATTGCCATCTATTGCGGGTTTGTGGTTTCCCTGGTTTCCTACGCCGTGTTTTCCCGCGCATTGCGATCACTCCTCCTTGCGGGCACCATCATTCTGTTCGTGGGTATTCTCGACGACTGGCGGGAAACGAGCGCCTCCCTCAGGCTGATGCTGCAGATCCTGGCAGTGGGCATCGTCATGGGAAACGGCGTCCATTTCCTCTTCCTGCCCGAAGGGCTGCTGGGAAACGCGGCCGAGTGGCTCCTCACCCTGGTGTGGATCATCGGCATCACCAATGCACTCAATTTCCTGGACGGTCTCGACGGCCTGGCCACCGGGTCCGCGATCATCATCGCCTTCTACCTCGGGGTGGTGGCCTTTCAGTCAGGCCAGCCCTTCCTGGGGTGGGCCCTGGTGGCGATCATCGGGGGATGCCTGGGGTTTCTCCCTTACAATCTGCGGCTCGGCAGCGCCACCATCTTCCTTGGTGACGCAGGCAGCACATTCCTGGGATTTATGCTCGCAAGCCTCACGGTAATGGGCAACTGGGGCCCTGATAACGCCATCAAGACCTTCACCCCACCCCTGCTCATCTTCGGACTCCTTATCTTCGACCTCTTCCATATCACCATCTCCCGCATAGTGAGCGGGAAGGTGACCTCATTCAAGGGATGGATCGACTTCGTGGGCAAGGATCACCTCCACCACCGGCTTGAGACCCTGGGAATGACCAAGAAGGAGGTGGTCATGTTCATCTTTCTCTTCGAGATCTGTCTGGGGGCGGGGGCCCTGCTTATCCGCCAGATTCACGAAATGCAGGCAATGCTCCTTCTCCTGCAGAGCCTGGGGATCATCGCCCTGTTCGCCGTGCTGGAGCACCTGGGAAATGTGGCGTCAAAGGAACGGTGCGAAACGTCCGATAAGGATTATGTGTCGTGAGGAAAGGCCCCTCCGGCGGGTTTTGATGCAAGAATGATAATGATAAGGATGCTGCCTATGGTGATGAGCAGGGATTGCACCATCGATACTACGAAAAAGGCCCTTGCGAAGTCCTTCGCACCGATGGAAGTATTGACACCATACTGCCGATATAGGTGATATAACGATACCCAGTCGGTATACCGTGGTTGGATGGTGCGAATATGAGTGTTGAGGCGAAAGAAGCGACGGACCGGAAAGATGCCTTGTGCTTATGTTACCATGAGTTAACCAAAGGAAAAGGTTTTGGGAACAATGATTGAAGATACCAATCCAGCAACCGGCACAGCACAGATTGAATCCCAAGCAACCCCCCAATTCAGCGGAGCGTCGTCGGAAGGCAAGCGGCAGCCCTTCTTCTGTGACCTTTTCTACCAGCAGCTTTGGCAGAAGGCAAAGGATTTCTATGGCTGGGCGGTTGAGTACTGCGCCCACAAGAATGAATCCATCGATACACTGAAGGGGCTGGTCAGGGACATAGAGAATGACGGGATCTGGGCCAACCTGTTGGAGAGCCTCTCCATGGGGGACGACCTCCTCTTCAACGTGTTCATGCCCAGGGACAAGTACGATATTCTCACCCACCATCCGGTCAATGTCACCATTCTGAGTCTGAAGCTCGGGATGGGACTCAACACATTCTCAAAACAGGACCTCAAGCGGCTGGGTCTTGCCGCCCTGATCCATGATCTGGGGATGGCGGAGATCTTGATGTCCATCATGAACAAGGACGCGAATCTCTCGGTCGGGGAGAAGCGGTCCATCGAACGACACCCTTCGGTCACCAGGTCGCTGGTCACACAACTCGGCCTCGATTATGAGTGGCTGGCCATGGTGGTGTACCAGGAACACGAACGGGAAAACGGACAGGGATATCCGGAGGGACTCTCCGGCAACGGGATCAATCTCATGGCCAAGGTCATCGGCCTCATGGATACCGTCGATGCGATGATCCATCCCCGGCCGTGGAGGAGATCGATTCCTCCGCCCGACGTGATCCAGGCCCTTCTGACCAGTCAGAGGGAGTTCTTCGCCTCCGATCTGGTAAAGGCGCTTATCCGGGAGGTGTCCCCGTTTCCCCCGGGAAGTTATGTGCGCCTCAATTCCAAGGAAATCGGGCAGGTTATCCGGGTGGCAAAGAAGCATCCCCTGCGGCCCGATATGATCATCTGGTTTGATTCAACCGGGGTGCGGATACGCGAGCCGAAGATCGTGCAGCTCAAATCACAGCCGTTCCTGCATATTGTAGGTTCGGTGGATACGGAGGAACTCCCCTCCCAGACAGTAAAGGTAATGGATGCCGAGCGATGAGAGCCATTGACACACATACGTATGGTGTATCATACCGTACACGGTCATCAAGGATCGCCTGCGTAGTTGCCCTCATGACCGCCGTGCTCATGCTTTTTGCCGGCGGGTGCGCAAAGCCGGTGCGTGAATTTTCACCCGGCAAATTCTCACTCCTGCAAGGCCCCCCCCTTGCCGGTCACTTCCTCACTATAGCAGCGGGTGATTTCGACGGTGACGGGTACACCGATCTGGTTGCAGGCAACTCCGTGCCCACCGGACATGACCTGGTGATCTGGTACGGCGCGGGCGACGGGACCTGGAACAGAATGGTGAAGCTCCCTGTGTACGGTGCGGTCCATTCCCTGGCGACCGGCGACGTCAACGACGACGGACTCGAGGATATATGCCTTTCCGTCTGGGAGCGAAGCCTGGGTATCATCGTCTGGCTGAACAGGGGGAACGATCTCTGGCAGCAGATGCACTCGCCTTCCAGGTCCGGGCTCTATGACGGGGTTCGCCTCCATGACCTCAATGGGGATGGGAGGGATGACATCATAGCGGCCAACCATTCCCTGGATACGGGAATACCCGGTGGCATCCACGTTTGGCTCAGCAAGGAGACCGGGGAGTGGAGCAACAACCTGGGTCCGATCGGGCATGGCCGATTTGCCAACATAACGATCGCCGATCTGAACCTGGACGGCAGCCCCGACATTGCGGGAACGAGCTGGGGCCCTGACGGACAATGCGCGGTATGGCTTGGAAGAGAGAGGATGCAGAACTGGGCGGCAATGCCTCCCCTGGATGCCGGGAATTTTTGGGGTATCGAGTCCGCAGACCTCAACAATGACGGAATTCTCGATCTGATCACCTCCACCTACAAGGAGGGGATACGCATCTATTATGGGGATTGCACCGGTCTTTTTTCACCGGCCCAGGTCCTCACCGATACCGGTCACTTCTGGGACGTCGTGCCCTGCGACCTGAACGGAGACGGCTGGCTGGACATCCTGGCAAGCACCTTCGATGATAAGGGGATCGGTGTGTGGATCAATGCGGGCGCCGGTGCATACACAGAGTGGAACAACCAGAGCGGGCACATGAAGATCGGTACACGGACATGGAGGCCGATGCCCGGATTGCTCCCCAACTACGGCAGCTTCTATCAGATGCTCGTTGGCGATTTCGACCGGGACGGCCATACGGATCTTGCTGCGGCACACCGTGGGCAGGGGGTGAAGGTATGGGTGAATCTCATCAACTCCGATCAGATTGCCGGGCTCAACGCCGAATTGCTCAACGATCCCAATGTCCCTGCAATGCCCCAGACCAAACGCGTTGCACAGACCGGCCAGTCAAACGGACTGGTAAGCAGCGACCGCTTCGAAGAGTACTTCCTGAACGGGGATGCCGCCGACGTGCCCCGCAGGAAGTCGAATGGGAATCCATCGAGTGGAAACCCAACCCAAGGGAATGCGCACCGTACTGTCAATACCGAAACCGAGATCGAGGGGGAAGATGGCGGGTACCAGATAAACGGCGGCACCTCAATGCTTGCCGCAAAAATGGATGACGACAAGGATAACCGGGTGTTCCGGATGATAAACGGGGTTGCGGAATACATCATCGGCCCGGGTGATACCGTGGAAATCACCTTCTGGGAGGCCATGGACGCCAAGGTCTATACCGTGATCGTCAAACCCGACGGCGCAATATCCACCCCTTTTTTCGAGGATTTCAAGATCGGCGGGCTCACCGCCTTTGAGGTGGATCAGCTTCTCACAAGAAAGATGAAGCGGTTCATGCACAATCCCAAGATCGATGTCCGGATCATCGAGTTCAACAGCAAAAAGGCCACCATCCTGGGGGCGATTGCACACCCCAGTCCTGACAAGGGCGCCGGCACCTACAGCCTTACGGGTAAGACCAGGGTCCTGGAGTTCGTGGCCCGGGCAGGCGGGCCTGGTCCCGATGCGGATCTCAAACGGGTGGAGGTGATCCACCGCGGGGAGACAAAAAAACTGAACCTCTACAAGGCCATATTTCAGGCCGATTGCACCCAGAATATCATTGTTGACAACGACGACGTGATCTTTATCCCCCGCATCAGCGACACCTCCTCCAAGGTGTATATCTTCGGAGAGATCAACTCCCCGGGCATCTACACCTTTTCCGGGCCGTTCACCGTGCTGGATGCCATTGCCCAGGCAAAGGGATACGGCAAGGACGCCCGCATCGATTCCATCAAGGTGGTCCGCGGAGATCTGGCGAACCCCGAGGTCATAGCATGCAATCTGTCCGATATCATCAAGAAGGGTGATATCGTCAGCAACGTGCACCTCATGAACAACGACCTCATCTACGTGCCCAAGAGCACGATTGCCAATATGAAGCGTTTTGTGGAGAAGGTTGACTCCCTGCTGAAACTGGTGCTCTATCCGGTGGCACTGGTCAACACCATCAAGGACCCCGAAGATCTGGAGCTGCGACTCGATGTCGGCTATTAACCAAGGGTGGATGGATTATGGCACAGTATGAATTGAATCTAAAGGATTATTGGTTCATCGTCCGCAAGAGGAAGATGCTCATCATCCTCGTTGCGCTCCTGATAGGGATCTTCAGCTTTATCTTCGCATACGTCAACAAGCCGACCCCCATCTTCGAGGCGACCACCCAGGTAAAGATCGAACGGAACACCACCTTTGCGGGGCTCATGCTCGAGGTCATCCGGTGGACCTCCTGGAACGACATGGAGACCAACGCCCGGATCGTCAAAAGCTTCTCCCTCGTCGAACAGGTGGCCAAGAAGCTGGGGTATGTCGATCCCAATATGAACACCCTGGAGATCCTCAACAACGAGAAAGTCATCCAGAAGATAAACGATATCCAGTCAAAGACCTCCGCGTCCCAGATCTCATCGAGCAATATCCTGGAGATACGGGTCACCTCGGATGATCCCCGGGAGGCCCAGACCCTCGCCAATACCATAACGGAGACCTTCAGGCAGGAAAACATCGGCCTCAACAACAGACGGATCATCGAGGCGAAGATGCTCATCGAGAACCTTCTGCGAAAACAAAATGATCGGCTCGTGGTTGCCGAGGAGGACCTGAAGGTGTTCAGGAGGAACGAGAGCCTCTTCGGCATCAATCAAACCACCGACTACGCCTCCGACAAGTTCCTGGATGCGCGGAAGAATATCGAGGAGATCCAGAAACAGAAGAGGACCACCGCCTGGATGATCAACGAGCTGAGTCAGCGGAATGCCTCCGTGTACGAGGTGTTCAACACCATCTTCCTCACCCCCGACCTTCAGAAATTCTATGAGGACATGCGCGAGCTGGTGACGGTGAAGGAGGCGCTCCTGCTCGACTACACCGAGGAGCATCCGGCGGTCAGGAAGGTGCAGCGGCAGATCGACGGAATAAGGGCCGAGATCCTCACCCACCTCGTCAACAAGAACGAGAATCTCCACAAGGAGGAGGACCTTGCCAAAAACATGCTCGCCCTGACCGAGGAGGAGGCCAAGCAGGCCCTTGAATACGAGATCGAATTCAACCGGCTGGACAGGGAGATCAAACTGAATGAACGGTTGGTGACCTTTTTGAAGGAAAAGTACCAGGAGGCCCTTATCAGGGAATCCGGCCCCATCGAGGAGATATACATCATAAAGCCCGCCCTGCTGCCCAAAAAACCTATAAACCCCCACAGCAGCGCAAAGCCGACCATGATCGGGACCATCATCGGCCTCATCATCGGGATGGTTGCATCCTTCCTCGCCGAGAGCCTGGATCCCTCGATCGGAACCATCGAAGAGGTGGAATCCTATCTGGGAGTCCCCGCCCTGGGGATCATTCACTATGCAACCATGGACAATATAGAGAAATATATGCGCAAGCATGCGATCCGGCTTGAGAATGAAAAGGTGCTCAAGCACATCATCTACCTGATGACGCTGTGCATGCCCAAGTATGTGACATCGGAAATGTACCGCACCCTGCGCACGACACTGCAGTTTGCCGCCGAGGACAAGAAGGCGAAGGCCTTTTTGGTCACCAGCGCCGTGGACGGCGAGGGCAAGACCTCGGTGAGCGTCAACATTGCCTTCACCCTTGCACAGATAGGCAAGAAGACCCTTCTGATCGGCGGGGATTTCCGCAGACCACAGATTCACAAGATATTCGGGATCGACAGGGAGCCCGGCCTCGCCGACGTGCTTCTCGGGAACTGCAAATGGGAGAATGTGGTGCGCGATGCCGCGGATATCCTGCTCGGCACCCTGAGCATCAAGAACGCCATCTCATCCCCCGGTCTCGACAACCTGCATATCATGACCTGCGGCATCCAGACGATCCAGTCGGTGGAGATCCTGCAATCAAACACCATGAACAACCTGTTGGAGCAGCTCAAGAAGCACTACGACTATATCATCATCGATTCCACCCCCATCGTCCCGGTCAGTGACGCCATCGTCCTGAGCGCGAAGATGGACGGCACCATCATCGTCTACCGGGTCGGGAAGGTCAGCCAGATGCTCCTCAAGAGGGCCAAGCTCCAGCTCGATACGGTGAAGGCGAACGTTTTGGGCATCGTCTTCAACGGCTTGAGGCAGGATGCACTCAAGGAGATCTTTTCATCGGGGTATAAGGTTTATCAGTACTACGATGAAAAAAAATGATTGGCAACAAATTTCCCATGCTCAGACATGACAAAAACCACGGCGCGCTCCAGCTTCTCTTACTGTTTATCTTCGTCACCCTTTTGCTGAGCACCTCCTTTTTCATGTCCCAGGTCAAGCCCTTCATGGCGATCGGGATCGCCCTCGCCATCGGGATATTCCTCGTCTCCTTCCTGGACACGAACGTGGCCCTGTACATCCTCATCCTCTCCATGCTCCTCTCACCGGAGTTCGGCCAGCGAACGGTGGCAGGCAGGGGGTTTACCCTTCGCATCGAGGACATCATCCTTCTCATCGTCGGGTTCGCATGGCTCGCCAAGAATGCCTATTACAAGGAAGTCGAGGAGATCGGCCTTTTGAGGAAGACGCCGATCAATCCTTACATCTATGCCTATATCGTGGTGTGCGCCGCCGCCACCGCCGTGGGCATGATTGCAGGCAGGGTGGATGCGACCAGGGGGTTTTTCTTTGTCCTGAAATATTTCGAATACATCATCGTGTTCTTCATACTGATAAACCATCTCCATACGAAGAAACAGGTTCGGGAGTTTACGATCCTCCTGCTCATCACCTGCTTCATCGTGTGCGTCATCGCCATCGTGCAGATACCGCGTGGGGTGCGCGTATCCGCTCCCTTCGAGGGGACCCACGGCGAACCGAATACCCTGGGGGGCTACCTGGTCCTCATGCTCGCCCTGTGCATCGGCATCATCTATACCATCGATTCCATGACCGTGCGCATGTATACCACCGCGCTCACCCTCATCATCACCTTCGTGCTCCTCTACACCCTGTCCAGGAGTTCATGGGTCGCGGCATTGTCCCTCGTGCCCTTTTTTCTCTTCTTCCTGAAAGGAAACAAGCGGGTGACCGCCGGGCTCACGGCCACCACAGCGGTGTGCCTGCTGATCCTTCTTGCACCTCATGAGGTGCGGGAGAGGGTTTCCAGTACGTTCATCAAGGAGAATGTCTCCTATCAGCACCAGACCATTTTGGGAAAGAAGCTGGACCAGTCGGCATCGGCCCGGATTTCCGACTGGAAAATCGGCCTGAGGGACTGGCTGAAAAATCACTTTATCCTGGGGTACGGGATCACCGGGTATTTCTTCATGGACGCCCAGTACGTGAAGATTGTGGTGGAGACCGGGATAATCGGTCTCGTCGCCTTTCTCGCCCTTATCTTCGGGATCTTCAAATATGCCTGGCGTTCCTATACCAAGGTTCAATCACCCCTGTTCAAGGGGCTGGCCCTGGGGTATCTGGCAGGTCTGGGTGCCCTGCTCGTGCATAGCATCGGTACCAACACCTTCATCATCGTGCGCATTATGGAGCCATTCTGGTTCCTGACGGGCATGGTGCTCATGCTTCCTGAAATCGAGGGAAGGCCCGATGAGGAAGAGGAATACGCCCCCACTGTGACTTTGGCCGCATAGCGGCTGAAGCACTTCATCAGACAAAGCGCACGTTCACATGGAATCAGCCCTCGACAGTAACATCACCATCATAGAGCCCCGCACGGGGTGGCTGGCGGGATTCAGCCTCAGGGAGATGGTGCGGTACCGTGAGCTCCTCTACTTCCTGGTGTGGCGGGACGTCAAGGTGCGCTACAAGCAGACGGCGCTGGGTGCTGCCTGGGCCGTGCTGCAGCCCTTCTTCACCATGGTGGTGTTCACCGTGTTCTTCGGAAGGATGGCGGGGGTGCCCTCGGACGGGATCCCCTACCCCATCTTTTCCTATGCGGCCCTGCTTCCCTGGACATACTTTTCAAACGCCGTCTCCCAGTCGGGGAACAGCCTGGTGAACAACGCGAACCTCATCACCAAGGTGTACTTCCCCCGCCTGTGCATCCCCATGGGCGCCACCCTCGCCGGTCTGGTGGACTTCTCCATCGCCATGGTGGTGCTCGGGGGGATGATGGCCTGGTACCGGTACGTGCCGGGCGCAGGACTCCTGCTCTTCCCCCTCCTGGTGGCGGTGACCTTTCTGCTGGCCACCGGTGTGGGGCTCCTGCTGTCCGCCCTGAACGTGCAGTACCGGGATGTGCGGTACGTCATCCCCTTTCTGGTGCAGGTGTGGCTGTTCGTGACGCCGGTCATCTACCCGGTGAGCCTCGCCGGGAGGTATGCCTGGCTTCTGTACCTGAACCCCATGGCCGGGATCATCGAGGGATTCAGGGCATGTATCCTGGGGCATAAACCCATCCCCTGGTCCCCCATCGGTATCTCCGTGCTCCTGACCCTTCTCCTGTTCATGGCCGGATCGATTTACTTTCATCGCATGGAAAGGCAATTCGCCGATGTGGTGTGAGGAAGGAATGCCGTGAGCGATACAGCCATCAAGGTGGAGTGCCTGTCCAAGCGCTACCGCATCGGCACCAGGGAGCCGTATCGCACCCTGCGCGATTCGATTGTGGCTGCAATCAGGCGCCCCCTGCGCAGGATTGCTCGTCGGGGGAATATTTCTCCCGGTTCGGAGACCATCTGGGCACTGAAGGACGTGTCCGTGAAGGTCGGCGAGGGAGAGGTCCTGGGGATCATCGGACGCAACGGTGCGGGCAAGACCACCCTCTTGAAGATCCTCTCGCGAATCACCCAGCCTACGGAGGGAAGGGTGACGCTCTTCGGGCGGGTGGCCAGCCTCCTCGAGGTGGGCACCGGGTTCCACCCCGAGCTCACCGGACGGGAGAATATCTACCTCAACGGGGCCATCCTGGGGATGAACCGGTTCGAGATCGGCAGGAAGTTCGACGAGATCGTTTCCTTTGCCGAGATCGAACAGTTCCTGGATACGCCGGTGAAGCGATACTCGAGCGGCATGTACATGCGCCTTGCCTTTGCCGTTGCCGCGCACCTGGAGCCCGAGATCCTCCTGGTGGACGAGGTGCTGGCGGTCGGGGACGCGGCGTTTCAGAAAAAGTGCCTGGGGAAGATGGGTGCGGTTGCCAGGGAGGGCCGCACGGTGTTGTTCGTGAGCCACAACATGGCGGCGATCCGTTCCCTGTGCACCCGGGTGATCCTCCTGGAGTCCGGCCGGGTAAGGAATTCGGGAGGCGCCGAGGAGATCATCTCCGAGTACCTGGGCATGGACGGGGGCACTGCAGGGGAACGCGAGTGGTCGGATTCCTCGGAAGCGCCGGGGGACAACGATCTCCGGATACGCGCCGTGCGCATCCGAAACAGCGGGCAGGAGGTCTCCTCGTCCGTCAAGGACAGTGAGGATATGTACGTGGACATCGAGTATCAGGCATCCACCCCCCTTCGGGATGTGCGTCTCGGGTTCTATCTCCTGGCCACCGACGGGACCGTTATACTGACCTCCGGCGACGGCGACGCTGTGTCCGGAGCGATCCTGCGCGCACCGGGCATCTACCGCGCCAGGTGCCGAATCCCCAAGTACTTTCTGAACAGCGGCTCCTATGTCATAAAGCTGTTCGGCCACATCCCCGGCATCCGGCTGCTCTTCGACGGGGACGTGCTGCTTCCCTTCTCCGTGACCCAGACCACCGAGATCGGGGGCCACGGGAGGAGCCCGGGTTTCATACGCACGCTGTTTGAATGGGACACGAAGAGGGTCGCTCTTACGGAGGATGCGAAACAGAAGGAATGCACCACAGTGGGAGGACGGACGGCATGAAATACATTCCATGCAGGAGACTTTTGAGGGGCGGGCGGCGGCTCCTGCGAATCCTCTTCAGTCGCGCCCCGTACCGGGAAAAGCTCTATGAGCTGTATCGATTGTGCGGCATCCGGTATGTGCCGGTGACCATGAGGGGAAATCGGATCTGGCTCGATCTGAGCGACAGGACCCTCGCACGGCACTTCTTCATCCACCGCGACTACGAGCCGTTCGAGGTCTTCCTCCTGGAACGGGCGGCGAGAAAGGGGATGACCGCCCTGGATATCGGCGCCTGCATAGGCTTTCATACCCTCATCATCTCACGGTGCGTGGGGGAATCCGGGAGGGTGATCGCCTTCGAGCCGGCCCCGGGGAACTACTCCGTGTTGATGCGAAACATCCGGGCGAACGGCTTTGTGAATGTCTCGCCCCTCAATGCCGCGGTCATGGATTACCGGGGAAGCATCGACCTCTACCTGTCGAAGACGAATTTCGGCGACCACCGGGTGTATGATGCGGGCGACGAGGTGCGGTTCGAGGAGGGGGTCCCCCGTGACAGGGTGAAGGTCCCTGCGGTGAGGGTGGATGACGTGCTGGAGGAATTGCGGCTCACCGCCGACGTGATCAAGATCGATGTGCAGGGCGCTGAAATGGCGGCCTTCAGGGGGATGCGGCACGCGCTTTCCCATCCGGAGGTGATCCTGTTTTGTGAGTTCTGGCCGTACGGGCTGCGGAAGTTCGGTGCGTCCCCCAAGGAGATGCTCGATTTCCTCGCCTCGCTCCGCCTCGAGGTCTGCGAAATCTGCGAGGAGGATGGGTGTATCAAACCCATAGACAAGGACGAGTTGATTCGTCGGTTTCCCGATCTGGGATTCACGAATCTGATGTGTTTCCACCAGGGTAGCTCATCGGAAAAGGCGCTTTCGGCATTCCTCTCCGATCGTGGTATACAGCGGTCATCCGCCAACAGATGACTGAACCCTTAATGAATCCTTCCCGCAGCACGCTGCGGGGTATCCAAAGGTAAAGATTTTTTCTTTTTATAGTGGAGGTAACCCTGCAGTAAGCTACAGGGAATTCTCAAGTTAAAGGTTATGAATCGACCGGAAAAAATGATACGCAGGGTATGGGGAACCCTCAGGAGGCTCTGCTCCGGGCCGCGTGTGCGCCGTCTTTTCGACATTGTCCTGGAGAGTGATAATGCCCGGTCCGTCACCAAGAGGGCCCTTCTCTCGTACATCGTCCATCCCTTTTTCATAACCAGGAAGGACCCGTGTTTCTTCAACCACATAAACATCTGGCATGCGCAGGAGATCGTGCGGGTGCTGAATCACCTGGGCTATAGCGTGGATGTGGTGGACTACACGGACAGGGATTTTCTCCCGGAGCGCCGCTACGACCTGTTTATAGGCCACGGAGGGATCAACACCGAGACCATCCTCTCGCACCTTCCGGCTCGGGCGGCACGGATATATTTCTCCACCGGGTGCTACTGGAGGTTTCACAACGAACAGGAATGCGCCCGTCTCGATGCCCTCAGAAGGCGGCGGGGAGTGTTCCTTCATCCCGACCGGTTCATACACCACAGCGAGGAGGAAGCCCTTGTCTCCTCTCACGGCATCGTGGGCATCGGCAACGGATTCACCCGAAAGACCTATTCCCGGTTTTCACCGGCGGTCATGATCAACGGCACCTCCCTTGCCGATGACCGCTATGAGAGGATAGACAAGGACTTCGGGGAGGGGAGGGGACACTTTCTCTATTTTGCCGGAAACGGCCCGGTGCACAAGGGACTGGACCTTCTGCTGGAGGCGTTTTCCGGACTCCCCCAGCACCTGTGGATCTGCACCCGGCTTGATCAGCCCTTTGAAGATGCCTACTTCGATGAACTGCACCACCGTCCCAATATCCACCTGGAGGGCGTGGTCCGGCCCCGCTCGGACCGGTTCTATGCCCTGACCGATCAATGCGCCTTCGTGATCCTCCCCTCCTGCAGCGAGGGGCAGGCCCAGTCCGTGGTGGAATGCATGAACCAGGGGCTGATCCCGGTGGTCAGCCGCGCCTGTGGCCTGGACATCGACAGGCATGGCGTGCTCATCGATCCCTGCACCATCGATGAGATCGTCCGTTTGATCAAGGATCTCTCCGCCTGGCCCGCCACCATGTGCCGTGAGATGGCGCAAAAGGCACGCACTATAGCCATAAAGGACTATTCCGAAGGGGCCTTCCGGCAAAATATACGACGCGCCATCGAGGAGATCCTTGTGCAGAAGGGGAACTGAGCGGCCATGTCCATCGCATTCCAATGGGATCCCCGGGATTTTTCACACCTTGTCGACTCCTGCGAGCGGGATGACGCCACCCGGTACATCCTCACCTATATGCCCAGGGATGGGCTCGTGGTGGAGGCCGGGTGCGGACTGGCGCGATACGTGGAGTTCCTGCACCGGAGGGGATACAGGGTGCTCGGCATCGAGCTGGATGCGGACACGATCGACACCGTGAAGAAGCTCTCCCCTCACCTGGATGTCCGGCAGGGGGATCTGCTAGCCATGGATTTCGCAGATGAGTCCCTGGCGGGGGTCATCTGCCTCGGCGTGGTGGAACACTTCATGGAGGGACCGGAAAGGCCCCTCAGGGAACTGCACCGGGTGTTGAAGCCGGGTGCACATGCGGTGATCACCGTCCCCAGCTTCAACCTCCTCCGGAGGGTGCGCTATTACCTGGGTATCGTCAGTCCGATCAGGCTTGCAAAACGATCCCGGTTCGTCCGCCGCATCCTCGGGAAGGGGCCCGTGCAGGGTTCCATCAACTCCGGGTGCACCTACCATCCAGGTACGGTGCCGTACCGGCATCGGCGCGGCATACCATCGGAGGGATTTTTTGAATATCTCTTTTCACGAAGGGAGTTTGAGGCAGAGCTCGATCGGGCGGGATTCATCAGGGTGGAAAGCGTGCCCATAGGCCACATGGACGGCATCCATCACGATATCAGCAAGCGGATGGCGTCCTTTCGAAACTGGGCCTTTTACCCGAACCGGGCGGCCAGGCTTCTGAACCGGATACTGGGCATGATCCCCTTTTGTCACAATCACATGCACCTGTGTGTGGTGAGGAAATGATCGCGCACCATTATTACCGAATGTGCAGCCGGGTGAGGAAGGCCATGTCCTGGAGATTCCCCGGCCGATTTCCCGGGCTCTATTCCACCCTGGACGCACCCATGGAGGTGCCGGTGCAGGTTGCAGCGTATGAGCTTGCAACGAAACGGTATCTCAGGGAGGGGGACAGGGTGTGCGACGTGGGGTTCGGCCTGGGGTACGGATTGCGGATTATGGCCCGGAAGGCCGGGCAACTCGCGGGCATCGACATCGACAGGCGGGCGGTGGCCGGGGCGCGCTCACTCATGGACACAATCCCCCGCATAACCGAGGTGAGGCGCTATGACGGGCACACCATCCCCTATGATGCCGGGTCATTCGACGTGGTCACCTGCATCGACGTCATCGAGCACGTGCCCGATTATCTGGGGTTGATCAAGGAGATGGTGAGGGTCTCCCGCAGGGTCGTTTTCCTCTCCACACCCAACCGTCTCCCTGAAAATACGGACCCGGACGGAAAACCACGGAATCACTGGCACCTCAGGGAATGGTCCTTCGAGGAACTCGACGCCATCCTGCGAGGGATTCCCTGCATCCGGGTGGAATGGAACTTTTTGGACGGCCCCTGGGAGGGGCCCTTCGATAGCGCCTCTGCACCATCGAAACACACAATGGCATTGACCCCCAGCCTGATCCGGATATCGACATGAAGATCGTGGTTGACGGGTACATCTACCAGCGTCAGGCGCGCGGGGGAATTTCGCGGATCTATACCGAGATGCTCCCCCGTATGTGCGACCATGAGGAGTCTTTGAATGTCACGCTCCTTACGGAGGGGCCGCTCATGGCCGAGCCTCCGTCCCATCCCCGGATCACCCATCGCACAATCCCCCTGGTCAGCCGCTGTTTGCGTCCGGGGCGTTTGTGGCGACCACTGGTGCCGGCGATCAGGCGAGCCGCTCTGAGCCTTATCACAGGCCCCACCCAAAAAAAGGTATGGCACTCCACCTATTATACATTGCCCGATCGGTGGAAGGGCCCGCGGGTGATCACCGTATACGACATGATTCATGAACGGTTTCCCAATCTGTTCAACGACCTATGGGGCGACCGGTTCCGCAGGCAGAAGGGGGAGTGCATCCGCTCGGCGGATGTGCTTATCAGCATCTCCCACACCACACGTGAGGACATCGTTCGTTTTTATGGAATCGACCCGGCAAGAATACACGTGGTGCCCCTCGCCGCAAGCCCCGTATTTAGACGGATGCCGGATGCAGGTGATGAGGTCTCCGGGGGGAGGATGCGCCCCTTCCTTCTCTACATCGGGGATCGTGGCCTGTACAAGAACTTCGCCGGTGTGCTGGATGCTTACTGCGCATGGCCACGCAGCCGGGAGGTCGACCTCGTGGTGGTGGGAAGGCACTGGTGTCCGGATGAGGAAATGCGCCTTGCGGACATGGGGCTTGATGGCCGGGTCCGCCTCCTCACCGGCATTGATGATGAGCACCTGTGCCGCCTGTACAATCAGGCCTTCGCGTTCGTTTATCCCTCCCTGTACGAGGGATTCGGTATACCCCTGCTCGAGGCCATGGTCTGCGGCTGCCCGGTGATCGCCTCCCGCATCCCCTCCACAGTGGAGGTGGCAGGGGAATGGCCCGTCTACTTCGACCCGGGTGATCGGGGGGGGGCCGTCGATGCATTCGAGCGCATCCTTGCCGAGGGGAGGGATTCTCAACGCACCCTGTCGGGGCTGGAGCAGGCAAAGGAATTCTCCTGGGAACGCGCCGCTGCCGGAACACTGAATGTATACAGGGAACTGCTCGATAATTAGTGATTCATCGTTTAGTGCCTATTCCACCTTCGGCACTCCACAGGACATGAAAATCAGCCCAATTCCATGAAAAACGCATTGATAACCGGCATCACCGGCCAGGATGGGGCCTATCTTTCTCGGCTTCTGCTGGAAAAGGGGTATCAGGTGTACGGGATCAGCCGGGACTCCTCGGCCCTGAATACGGCGAATCTCTCGTTCCTCGGCATCGAGGACCGGGTCACCATCCACACGGCAAACATGCTCGACCTCTCCAACGTCATCAGGCTCCTCGACATCATCAGGCCCGACGAGATCTACCACCTTGCCGCCCAGAGTTCGGTGGCGACCTCCTTCGAACAGCCCATCTGGACCGTGGATTTCAATATCATGGCCACCCTCAACCTGCTCGAGGCGGTGAGGCTCCTGCAGCTCGACACGCGTTTTTACCACGCATCATCAAGCGAGATGTACGGCAGGGTGGGGCAACTCCCGGTGAACGAACAAACCGCGTTTCACCCGGTGAGCCCCTATGCCGTGTCCAAGGCGGCGGGTCACTGGCTCACCGTCAACTACCGGGAGGCCTACGGCCTGTATTGCTGCTGTGGGATCCTTTTCAATCATGAATCAATATTGAGGCCGCCGCATTTCGTGACCAAGAAGATCATTGCCGCGGCAGTTCGCATAAAAAGGGGGGCAGGTTCGAAGCTCAGGCTGGGCAATGTGGAGATACGAAGGGACTGGGGGTATGCCCCCGAATATGTGAAGGCCATGTGGCTTATGCTCCGGCAGGATGCACCGGGGGAGTTCATCATCGCAACGGGTGAGTCCCACACCCTGTGGGAATTTGTGGATTGTGCCTTCCGGCACCTGGGGCTGGACCCCGGGGAGCACGTGATCACCGACCCCGCCCTGTACCGCCCTGCCGATATCCAGGACATCTGCGGCGACCCCTCGAAGGCGAAGGAGGGGCTTGGCTGGGAATACGCCATGTCCTTCGAAGGGCTCATCGCCGCACTGGTGGACGAGGAGTGGAGAAGCCAGGAAACGGGTCGATCAGCGCAAGAGATGGCGCGAAGGGAACATGCCCTGGTGTGATCCTCCCGGTGCGATTTTGAGCAATGAGGATCATCTATACGCGTAGTGAAAACAGGTTGAATTACCTCGTGCGGGCTTAATACTGCCGACCGATAAATAACACACAGCGCAACGACCATGGCGAAGGCGGGGGATCATTCGCCTTTGCCTGGAACCTGAAAGGGATAGTGAGCATGAAAAAGAAAGCGCATACCGTGAAACGAATCTACATCGCCGGGTGCGGGGGCATGCTCGGCGAGGCCTTTTACAAGCAGTTGAAAAACCACTACCGCCTTAGGTGCACCGATATCGACGTGAATGAGGAATGGCTGAGCTACCTCGATTTCAGGAAGCTCGAGGCATACCGCAAGGATGTGCGCGAGTTCCGGCCCGATTACCTTTTCCACCTGGGCGCCTATACCGACCTGGAATACTGCGAGCTCAATCCCGACGACACCTATGCAACCAACACCATCGGCGTGGAGAACGCGGTGTACATCGCCAACGAGCTGGACATCCCCATACTCTACGTGAGCACCGCCGGCATATACGACGGGAAGAAGGAATCCTACGACGACTGGGACCTCCCCAATCCCCTGGGAAACTATGCACGCTCCAAGTACCAGGGGGAGGTGTTCGTCAAGGAGAACGCCAAGCGCTACATCATCTGCCGCGCAGGGTGGATGATGGGGGGAGGACCGGCAAAGGACAAGAAGTTCATCCAGAAGATACTCAGCCAGGTCAAGGAGGGGAAAAAGGACCTCTACGTGGTGAGGGACAAACTGGGCACCCCCACCTACACCCACGATTTCGCCCGGAACGTCAAGGTCCTCCTGGAAAACGGGTTCTGGGGACTGTACAACATGGTGTGCGAGGGGCTCACCAGCAGGCTGGAGGTCGCCCGGGAGATCCTCTCCGTGCTCGAATTGAAGGATTCGATCCGCATAAACGAGGTGTCCTCCGAGCACTTCCGCAAGGAATTCTTCGCCCCCCGGCCCGACTCCGAGCGCCTGATCAACAAGAAGCTGAACCTGCGCGGCATGAACCTCATGAGGGACTGGAGGGTGGCCCTGCGCGAATACCTGGAGGATTATTACCATGACTACCTGTAAGGGGCTGCCGCAATAGGTAGGGGAAACCCCATGCGTTCCCCGTGCCTGAAGGACCTCCCCCCCCCTCCTCCCGGCAGGACCGGCTGGCCCTGGACCGAGGAAGGCGAGGCCTTCCCGGATGCCATGCCCGACGGCAGTACATGGCCTCGCCTCAGCATCGTCACCCCCAGCTACAACCAGGGGGGGTTCATCGAGGAGACCATCCGCTCGGTCCTTCTCCAGGGATATCCGGACCTTGAGTATATCCTGATCGACGGCGGGTCCCAGGACAACACCCCGGAGATCATCCGCAGATACGAGCCCTACCTCGCATGCTGGGTGAGCGAACCCGACGGGGGGCAGACCGACGCCCTCAACAAGGGATTTGCCAGGGTGACCGGCGACATCGTTGCCTGGCTGAATTCCGATGACTGCTATGTGCCCGCCACCTTCAGGAACATCCTTCGCTGGATGTGTCCCACCGGGGGAATCGTCCGGCCCATCGTGTACGGGGATTGCGAGCTGGTGGATGCAGAGGGGAGGGTGATCAAACGGTGGCATGCAAAGCCGGTGAGCACGGAGCGGCTCCTTGCCTTCTGGCGGGGCGGGTATCTCATCCCGCAGCAGACCGTGTTCATGTCCCGGCATACGCTGAGGGATATCTCCCTGGATGCGTCCCTGCGCTATGCCATGGACTGGGAGCTGTACCTGAGGCTGAGCATGCGCTATCCCTTTGTGCCCATACCGGAGGTCCTCGCCCGGTTCCGCATGCACGGCCTGGCCAAGACCGCCGGAGGTGCCCGGAGGTTTGCCCGGGAGCAGCTCCGCATAAGCATGGGATACTGGGAGCCGGGGCTTCAGACCATCCGGTACCGCATCGAGTATCTCCTTGCCCCCGTTATCCAGGGGGTATGCGGAATCCCCCGGTGCGTGAGGCGGGTCCTCGGATGGCTCCTCCCTGAGCAGACCTATGACATGCTCCGGGGGATCAAGCGGAGGCTCCTCCCCCGCCATGGCTGTCCCATAAGGGAGGAGGAACGATACCTCTGAAATCCTCAACGGAGAATCCCGGGCGGTGAAGATCCTCTTCGCCACGGACGGCAGGTACCCCGAGCACGTGAACGGGGTCTCCGTATACGTGCATTACCTTGCCGAAGAGATGGCAAACAGGGGGCACGAGGTGCACATCTTTCACCATATACACTCCGAGTTCCTAAGGAGGCCCAGGATGATCAGCACGGTCCGGGACGGCATCCGCTACCACGGAATCGAGCATTCCCCCACCTCGTTTTCCGAGGCCATGGTCCATCCCTTGAAGAGCTGGAGCGAGAAGGGAACCGAGGCACTATTCACACAACTCCTCGATCGGATACAGCCGGACATCGTGCATTTCCACGAGTTCGAGCGCACCCCCTCCCGGTGCATCGACATTAGCGCGGACTGCGGTATCCCCACCCTGGTCACCCTCCACGATTACTGGTTCATATGCCCCAGGTGCCAGCTCTTCACCCCGGACGAGCGGATATGCGAGGGACCGGGCGACGGGACACACTGCGTGTCCCGCTGCCTTGCCCGCGGATTCCTCACCAGGCAGTACCGAAAAATGACCATGCTCCTTCCCGACGGGGTCCTGCTCAGGGGGCTCAAACGGGTGCGAAATGTATATAAAGGGATAACAGGCAAGCGGCTCGGCCAGGCCGCACCACGCACGGGATCGGAAGTGCATCCGGCAGTGGTCGAGAACAGCGGCGAGGCCGAGGCATACGGCAGGAGACCAACGCTCACCCTCGGCTCCCTTGCCAGGGCGGACCTGGTCCTCGCGGTGTCCTCCTGTGTGAAGGGGGTGTTTTCGCGTCACGGCATCGACACGAACAAACTGGTCGTAAACCAGCTCGGGGTGAAGTCCGCTGAGTGGGTGACCAGGAGGCGCCGAAGGTTTTCCTCCTATCCGGTGCGATTCGGTTTCATGGGCCACCTGGGACCCTCCAAGGGGGGGCACCTCATCATCCGGGCGGCACAAGGCATCAGGCCCGGGCGCGCCCGTTTTCTTTTTTTCGGGGGTGCCGATCGGGAGACCCTTCACGATTTCAGAAACGACACCGAAGAAATGCCCTACTGCAGCTACGAGGGGCGATACGACTACCGGGCGCTCGACCGGGTCTTCGACCGCTTCGATGTGCTGATCATCCCCTCCCTGTGGCAGGAGACCCTCGGGATGATCGGGCTCGAGGCCCAGGCAGCGGGCATTCCCATCATTGCATCGGATACGGGAGGGATGAGGGACTACGTGACCCACGGCACAAACGGCCTCCTCTTCCCCGTGGGGGACGCTGCAGGACTGCGACAGTGTATCGAGCGCATCCTCGATCATCCTGAGATGATCGAGGACCTGTCATGCCACGCGATCGCCCCCAAGACAATCCCTGAGAATTGCACCGAGATCATCGGATACTACGAAAGGCTCAGAAGCCGGGACCCTGTTCACGCCGACCATTCCTATGCCATGAGCGTGCGTCCATGAGGGCGTCCATCCTCATCCGAAACTACAACGGACTGGAGCTTCTTGCAAACCTCCTGCCCGGATTGACCCAGGTGGTTTCAAAAAGGGGGGAGGGGGACGAGGTCCTGGTGGTGGATGACGGGAGCACGGACGGGAGCCCTCGGTTCGTTGAGCAGCGCTTCCCCGGCGTCCGTCTGGTGCGGCTTTCCCCGAACAGCGGCAACAGCATCCTCCCGGTCAATGCGGGGGTGGAGGCGGCATCGGCTGAGGTGGTGATCTGCCTTGACAGCGACGTAATCGTGGACAGCGACTTCATCACCCCGATGATCGGGCATTTTAAGGATGACAGCGTGTTCGCGGTGTGCCCCCGCATCGTGAACCCCGGACATGGCAACACCGTGGAGAGCGTCAACTACCCCCTGTTCAGGAGGGGGCGCCTGGTGGGGATGGTGCCCGGCATGGAACAGGGGGCCGTGCTTCCCGGGGAGCCGACCGAGGTCTGGTATGCGCCGGGAAGCGGGGCAGGGTACCACCGGCAGAGGTTCCTGGAGATGGGTGGCCTGGATATCCTCTACCGTCCCTTCTACTACGAGGACCTCGATATATGCCAGCGGGCGTGGCGCAGGGGATGGCGCACGATCTACGAGCCGCGTGCGGTTACCTACCACCTGAAACACGTGACCACCAAAAAGAGCATACTCAGGCCGATCGATTTCCGGACCTACCGGATGAAGAACATACTGCTCTTCACCTGGAAGAACCTCCTGGACAGGCATCTCATGAGAAGGCACCTGGCATGGACCGGCCTTTCCCTCGCCCGGGCGCTGCTGACCGTCGATCGGGCCTATCTGACGGCCTTCCTTATGGCGGTCCGCCAGCTACAGGAGGCGCTCGCCGCGCGAAGGCGCGAGCGGAAGGGGATGCTGGTGGATGACCGCACGATATTCTCGCGCCTCTCCGCAATCCACAGCAATGGGTACGAGAATCAGGGCGTTTCCGGAACAGTGGAATCCTTGAAACGGACCTATGCAGATGCAGGGATTTCCGGATGCCTGTGATTCGGCGGATCAAGCGAAGCCTGAGGCCCCTGTTCTACCGGTACTTCGAATACGCCCACGTGGTGAGGACGTTCGAGTGGTCGGTCATCAGCAGGTGGCTCAAGCCAGCCCCCGGTGACCTCATCCTGGACATCGGCTGCGGCCACGGACATTTCGTCCGAAGGCTGTGGAGGCCAGGCCTCAGGATCCTGGGCATCGACCTGCATGAAAACGGTATCGGCATCGCCCGGCAATACAACAATCCCGACGGGTGCGCCTTTCTCCGGGCGAATGCCATGTCCCTTCCCTTTGCAGGCGAACGGTTCGACAGGGTGATGAGCGTCTGCTCCTTCGAGCACTTCAGCGATGACGACAGGGCGATACGGGAGGCGAACCGGGTCCTGAAGCGGCAGGGCACCCTCGTCCTGAGCGTGGACAGCTTTAGCTATCCGGGCATCAGCGAATCCTACAGGGAGCGGTGCAGGAAGAAGCACGCGGTGTGCCAATTCTATACGAACGGCGAGCTGCGGGGAAAGCTGGAGCGGGCAGGGTTCAGCATCCTCAACGAGCGGTGCGTGATCTCCTCGCCCCTTGCAGCACTGGGATACCGGCTGGGCACCTTCTTCCGGTGGTCGGGCATCGACTTCATGGACCCCCTCCTCTTTATCCTGCTCTTTCCGGTCTCCTTCCTCTTCGAACAGATCCTTGGATTGCGCCTCAAAGAAAAGGGATACATACTCGTCATGGAGGCGCGAAAGGTGGCGTGTCCCTCATGAGGGTCCTGATCGTCGCGCCCTTTTTCCCTCTGCCGCTTGACAGCGGCGGCGCAATCCGCATCTACAACCTGGTCCGGCATCTTTCCCGGTTCCATGAGATCACCCTCCTGAGCTACATCAAGGCGGATCAATATCCCCTCCTGAGCGAACTGGAGCCGTATTGCCGCGTCGTTGCGCTCCCCTTTCCCGAGATGGCACGGTCGTGGCCCATGCATGCATGGCACCTCTTCTCCCGGCTTCCCTATTCCCTGGTATACATCGACCGCCGGTTCAGGGACCTGCTTGCGGAGGTATGCCGGGAGTCATGGGACATCATCCAGATCGAGTTCCTCCCCTTTGCCCACTATGCGGACATCCTGCCGAGGTCCGCACGGCGGGTGGTGGTTGAGCACTACATAGCGCTGGAGGCGCGAAAGAGACTGGTGGGCCTGTGGAAATGGGGCCTGAGGAAATTGTACTATGCATGGGAGCTTAGGAAGATACGCGCCTATGAGCAGGGGGTCCTCGACCGTTTCGACCTGTGCCTTGTCACCAGCACCGCCCACGAGGCGCTCCTGCGGTGGTGGGGTGTGCGCACCATGATCAGGGTGAGCCCGAACGGGGTGGATGCAACCTACTTTTCCCCGCCGAGCGGGCATGCCCCTCCGAACGCGGAGCCCGGCCCGCCCACCCTGGTGTACATGGGGGCCTTTCACCTGGAGCCTGCGAACATCGACGGCCTGACCTACCTGCTTAAGGATATCCTCCCGCTCATACAGCAGGAGGTCCCTGACCTCAGGCTGGAGATCATCGGCAAGGGCCTTCCCCGCTCATTTGAAAAGATATATAAAGGCGATCGGATACATTTTTACGGCTACCTCGACGACATCCGGCCGGTCCTGGGCAGGGCCGGTGCATTCGTCCTCCCCTTGCGGGGAGGGTCAGGCACCAAGATACGCATTCTCACCGCCATGGCCATGGGGATTCCGGTGGTGGCGACCTCCATAGCCGCCGATGGGATCGAGGCCCGGGACGGATGGCACCTGCTGATCGCTGACGACCCCCGGGTGTTTGCACAGAAGGCCGTTCAGCTTCTCAAGGACCCCCGGCTGCGCAGCACCATCGGCAGGGCGGGCCGCAGTCTGGTGGAGGAACGCTACACCTGGAAGCGGGTGGCGGACGACCTGGATGCCATATATCGCGGTCTTTCCAGAGTCGGGAGGAATTGAGCAGTGGAGACCCATCCCTACGGGAAATGGAGCCGGGGAATCCACGAACGCATGTCCTCCCGGCGGGTCCCCCTGAGCTGTTCGGTGGAGGTCACCAGGCGCTGCCCCCTCTCCTGCCGCCACTGCTACAACAATCTCCCCCTGGGGGACCGCAAGGCCGCACACGATGAGATGAGTTGCGAGGAGCATTGCCGCATCCTCGACCAGTTGGCGGAGGCGGGGTGCCTGTGGCTTTTGTACACAGGCGGCGAGCCCTTCGCCCGGGGGGATTTTCCGGACATCTATCGATATGCCAAGGGCAAGGGCATGCTCATCACCCTCTTCACCAACGGCGTTCTGATCAGCGAGCGGATCGCCGATCACCTGGCTGCATGGCCCCCCTTCTCCATCGAGATTACCCTCTACGGTCGCACCAGGGAGGTCCACGAGCAGGTGACCCGCGTGCCCGGCTCCTATGATGGGTGCATGCGCGGCATCACGCTTCTCATGGAGCAGGGCCTTCCCCTCCGGCTCAAGACGGTGGCCCTCACCATCAACCGGCATGAGATCGGGGAGATGCAGCGATTCGCAGAAGAGGATCTGGGGGTGGAATTCAAGTACGATCCCATGATCAACCCCCGGATCGATTGCTCCAGGGCGCCGCTCGCACTGCGCCTTTCACCCGCCGAGATCGTGGCGCTCGACCTCCGGGACCCGCAGCGGGCCATGGAGTGGCGGGAGTTCGCCGGACGGTGCGGTACCCCAGCCGGGACGCCATCCACCGGACACGACCTCTACCTGTGCGGCGGCGGCGTCAACTCCTGCGCCGTCGATCCCTACGGCATGCTGCACCTGTGTGTGCTCTCCTCCGCTGCCGGGTACGACCTCCGGAAGGGAAGCCTTTGCGAGGGGTGGGAGCGGTTCCTCCTCGATATCAGGAACACACGGGCATCCCGTCACACCAAATGCCTGACGTGCGGCCTCAGGGCCATGTGCGGCATGTGTCCGGCAAACGGCGAGCTGGAGTGCACGGACCCCGAGTCCCCGGTGGACTTCCTGTGCCGGGTGGCGCACCTTCGTGCATACGCCCTGGGCATCCCGGCCCCCCCCCACGGCGATTGCGAGTACTGTCCGGGGGGGAAGGGGTACGAGGAGATGATGCGCACGGCGGAGTCGCTCGCAAAGGGATGCTGCTGATCCATGCACCCGAGCCCGGTCCTCACCCCCTCCTCGCTTTCCTGGGGGCACAATCTTTTTTGCGAGGTATGCTCATCCCTCCTGCTCGAGGGGTATGCCGTCCGCTTCAGCGCGCCGGGAAGGAGCATGTACCCCACCATCCTCGACGGTGACGCAGTCACCGTACATCCGGTAAAGGAATCCGTGATCAGGCGAGGGCACATCCTTCTGTGCCGGTACAAGGGCAGGGTCATCGCCCACCGGGTCGTTCGCATCGAACGCCGGGATGGGAATACACCGCTCTACACCCTCCGTGGAGACTCCCACGGGGCACCCGAGGAAGTGGTGGATGCCGGTGATGTGCTGGGCATGGTGCGCTCGGTGGAGCGCAGCGGCCGCAGCATCGATGTGTCCCGTCGGCAACCGAGCCTTCCCCGGATCGCCCGCAGCCTCGTCAGCCGCATCGCGCGACTCCTTTCCTGATCCATCCTCGATAATCAATCCTCCTCGATAACGATTCACACCTCACAGAACTGTCCACGCATCAGATAGCAGTCCTTCCCTTTTTGTGTCTTCCCTTTCATTATCTTCCGACTCGTCTACTGCTATGATCATTATGCCTTTCCGCGGAGATCATCGATAATCTCATCCGAATCCCTCCCTTTCAAGTGCGAGAGGAACCCCGTGTAGTTTCTTAGATTTTCTATTGAGGCCCTATGTCCCTTAACAAGGACAACCTTGCCCGCATCCTCTATAAAAACAACCTCATCGCCAGGCTTTATTCCCAACTTTTTCCTTATTTCCAGCGGGATGGTCACCTGGCCTTTTTGTGTTACCTTTGACATATTCGCCATCTCCATGGGTCTTTCGTTAAGAATTACCAATGGTATTTTGTTTGTCACGTATGAAGGGAAGGATCACCAATCCACGGCTGCAAAGAACCTTGGATGGGAGCATACAAAACTGAATGGGCATTCCCTTGCAATTTAATTGTGTAATGATTAATGTTATAGTAACAATCAATTGCTTGTAAAGCAGGCCTTTGTCATTAAGGAAAAAGGGCTACACAATGACAGCCGCAAGAAAAAGGGATACGCCGCCTCCCCCTCCCGATGCAGTTAAGGAATTGCTTCACGCCTTTTTTGAGAATCATCCCGAGGTGATTCTGGCGTATCTCTTTGGATCATTCATTACACGAAAAACCGGTTCGTTCAATGACATAGACATTGCCGTCCTTGTTATCCCCGAGCGCCTGGAAGAACTTGACCGGTCATCGCCCTACGGATACGCCGCCTATGTGATTGCGGAGTTGGCCCATCTGCTGAAGTACGACCGGATTGACTTGACCATCCTGAACCGGGCACCGCCCCTCCTGTTGAGGCGGGTCATCGGCGAGGGGATGCTCGTGTTTTGCCGCTCTGAGTCGGATCGTGTTCGCTTCGAGGTTGCGTCGTTAAAAAGGTATGCGGATACGGCGCATCTTCGCACAATTAAAAGACATTACATGAGGCAACGAATCAAGAAAGGTAAGGCTTCGTATGCTTGATCGACCGGTTATCGAGCAACATCTGCTCACCATGGAAGAGGCACTGGCAAATCTCGAACGATACCGGGATGTTTCATCGTCGGATTTCGAAAATGACCTGAGCCTTATCTGGATTGCCGAGAAGGGACTGGAGATCCTGATCCAGAATCTCTTGGATATCGGCGCCCATATCCTTGCCTCGGAGATCAGAAACGATTGGGATGATTACAGAGAAATCATCCGCAAACTCGGCCACCATGGGATCCTTCCAGGGGATTTTGCAGAAAGGATTCAGGGCATGGCCGGTCTTCGAAATATTCTGATCCATGATTACATAAGGGTAGATGTGGGAAAGATATATGATGTTCTGAAAAACCGGCTTGGAGATTTCGTGGAGTTTATGTCATATATTCAGAGATATATGGAATCCATCAACCGCCGTTAATAACCCCGTCTGCACGACCTGAGGCCTATTTCCTCCTCAACGGTTCCCTTCTATATCCCCTTGTAACACCCGTTTCCGTCCTTGATTACCATCAATCCCATCGCACGCATTTTTTCAGGCAGACGAATTCCGTAAGGTATCGACGTGGTTGTATGGTAAAAACGAGGGTGTTTGCATGGCTTGTTGCCGCGAATCGTCACCATGTGACATGAATTGTCAGTATCGAGGAAACGATTCGAGCGTTCGAGAGACCCGTAGGGCACATTCATTCGCGGGCACACGGGTGTACCCGTTCCACCTTCCTGTCCTGCAATGTGGTGGGCTGTTTCAATAAAACAGTGCTAATTGACAAAAATTGTTAATCGGATGACATAAAGTGTCATCAAAATCACCGTACATCATGAGGCTTCTTCTGTAAAATAATAATAATAACAAATAGATATAAGATTTTCAGTGCAGGCACGGTATATGCTCTAAAACAATACGGCCGTAAAGGGGTATGCCTGCACGGTGGCGCAAAAAAGATATTTTGATATATTTTACAGTACGTTAATGCATTTCGCCGATGTTTGGTGAAGGGAATGACGATATACGTATATTAGAAAAGGTCTGTATGCGAACAGAGAGGCCACGGTTATGGAAGAGGGACACAAAAAAATGATGTGTATTGCATGGGGCGGCCGGCGGCGATCGTGAGACGCTGATTCCGGCGGGTATTCACCTGGACCTCCTACCTTGCTGAAAAGGATTGCCTGCCCGGGCGATCGGTTTTGCCGATAGATGATCCTTTACGGGGGGAGGTCACATGAACGCAATACAACGGATTTTCCGGCACCCGGCAGTCATTGCCGTGTTCCTGGGTGTTCTTGTTGCCCTGCTTCCGCTGTGCGCGGCGCGGGCTGCCGTGTATTCAAACTCCACCTCCATCAGCATCCCCGATTCCGGCGCTGCCACGCCCTATCCATCGACTATTACGGTCCCAAGCACCTCCGGCACCGTCACCAAGGTCATGGTGAAGTTCATCGGGCTCAGCCATACATGGCCGGATGACATAGATATACTCCTGGAAGGTCCCGGCGGGCAGACGATCATGCTCATGTCTGACCAGGGCGGCGGCGGGGCTGTAAGCGGCGTCACCCTGACCTTTGACGATAACGCAACCGAGGATATTCCCGATGGGGTAGGTGTCGTTTCCGGCATGTACAAGCCCTGCGAGACCACCCAGGGCGACACCCTCCCTTCTCCTGCCCCCTCGTCCCCCTACACGGGCACACAGCTTTCGGTATTCAATGGTGTGGCCCCCCAGGGCGATTGGGACCTATATGTCATAGATGATGCCGGCGGTGACAGCGGCTCCATCTCGGGCGGGTGGGAGTTGATCATCATCACGGACGAGGAGAGCGATATCTATCGCCTCGGCGGCTGGCACACCGGCCTCACCGGGTATACCGCCCCCTCCGGCACGAACCGTCTCCTTGTCTTTGTCTCCGGTTATGAACATGGCCCTGTAGGCGATTCCGATATTACGAATGTCACCTATGGCGGCGTTCCCATGACCGAGGCGGTGGGTTGCATCACCTCAGCAAGCGGTGTTAAGGCCCGATGTGAGATCTGGTATCTTCTCGATGCGGGCATTCCGGGCGGCAGCAACGATTTTGCTGTAAGTTATTCTATTTCTCCCATTGATGTTGGAATGTTGGATGCATCAATAGCCGATCCAACACAGACTACCAATATTTATATAAATTATGTGAATCCCGCCAATGCAAATGGTTATTTGAACAAAATTACATGTAATGTAAATACCGTTGGAGATGGTGACTTCCGTGTCTTTACCTGCAGCAAGAGTGGCAGTAACTTCACTGTCAGGGACTTTGCAAATTTAACCGTTACTGCCACGGGTGAACAAACCCATTCAGTCAATTTGCAGGTAAACAGTGGTGATTATTTGGGATTCTGGTGTAATACACTACGGCTTGAAAGAGGCGATGAAGGGGCCATACAATATTATTATGAAAATCCGGCGGGATTGCCGACTGTTCCTGGTATTGGAACGGTATATTCATGCAGTTTTGGAGATCGAAATTTAAATATATTATTGTATGGCGAATATGTAGCCCCGAATGATCCCTTTCATGCGGCTGCGACCTATGCCAACGTAAACCAGGCAGACCCGTTTGAAGATACCGCTCAAAACGAGGATTCGGTTGACCCGATTACCAATCCTATCGAGGTAACCGGCAATGTGGTTGAAGGAGGCATAGCCATTGCAGGCGCCGTGGCCGGGGACACCGATCCCTATACCTGGGGAAACGGCTGGGACACGTGTTCGAATCAGGATACCGTCGAGGCGGCGATGAGTACGGCAGAGCACATGATCACGGCAACCGGCACGGATACGGCGAGTGCATATCATTCAGGCACCAACCATTATCGCCAGGTCATCGTTGCGGTGAGCCTCAATCCGTTAGTGGGGCTAAGCCTTTCCAACCACGCCGCGGGCCAGGAGGGGGACAAGTTCGGCACGGGTGCATCGGTCACCGGCGCGGAGCTCTTCGCCTTCAAGTTGACGAACAACGGCACTTCGGATGCGACCGTGGATACGGTGGAGTTCCAGCTCTCCTCGGTCACGGGTATTGTGCAGGGGGATTTCGCGAACCTTGCGATATACATAGACACCGACAACGACGGGACCATCGAGGCGGGGGAGATCACCACGGTGGGCGGGGCAGGCGCGGTAGATGCCGGGGTGACCACCATCACCTTTCTTGCCGACTTCACCGTTTCAGCGGGCGCTACGGTCAACTACATCCTGAAGGGGGATGTGAGCAACCTCGCCGAGGGGGATGAACTCACCATCAGCCTGGCTACAGGCAATGTCACCCTCACTGCAGGGAGCACGGGCGGCTCAGGCACCACCAGCGTCACCCACGAAAAGGAATTTTACTATGCCCACCGCAGGCGTATCACCATCGACCACACCCTGATAGGGGTGGACTGTGCATCCGACCTCATCGATTTTCCCTTCCTTTTCGAGATGACGGACAACGACCTGAAGGGAACGGCAAGCGGCGGATGCATCGAGAACGCAAACGGCTACGACATCATCTTTATGGATGAGTCGTGCACGATCCAGCTCGATCACGAGGTGGAGCTGTACGACAGTGCCGCCGGCAGGATGGTGGCCTGGGTGAGGATTCCCGTCCTCTCGTACACCGCCGACACGGCCATCTACATCTGCTACGGCAACAGCGGCATCACCTCACCCACGGAGAACCCCGAAGGGGTGTGGGACTCCAATTACGCAGGGGTGTGGCATTTAAAGGAAACCGACATCGACGGAGGACCCGGGGACATAAAGGACAGCACCTCCAACGCACATCACGGCACGACCTTCGGCATGGATATAAATGATCAGGTGGCAGGAAAGATTGACGGCTCATTTGATTTTGACGGTGGTGATTATGTCGGCCTGTCAAATGATTCTTTCAGCACGTTATCGAGCGTTACGGTTGAGGCTTGGGTTAAGACAAATAACAGTTCCGCCCAACAGACGCTTTTTGATGCCAAAGAGGGCACGGATGCCAATGATTCATTTGGATTGGGTATCTATTCGAACAAATTCAGGGTCTGGGTTAAGCGGGGAGTTGCATATACAGCCATATCCTCAGATAATGCCCTCGCGGATGGCAGTTGGTATCACTTTGTGGGCATGTGCGGTTTATCAGGATTAAAGATGTATGTTAACGGCTTGGAACAATTGGCTACCAGCCCCACAACGGATTGTCTGGATGATTTGCCCACCCCGCAGAAAAACTATATCGGTGTGGAAGACTATGTTGGGGTTTTGCAGGCCTATTGGAACGGCATAATCGATGAAGTCCGCATCTCGAACATCGTGCGCTCGGACTGCTGGGTCGAGACCGAGTACAACAACCACGCCGATCCCAACTTCTACGAGATCGGTCCACAGGAGGGGGTCGTGGACGTGGTCCTCGCAGACCATGCTGCGGGGCAGGAGGGGGATAAGTTCGACGAGAACGCCTCGGTCATCGGGGCGGAGCTCTTCGCCTTCCAGTTGACCAACAACGAGACGAGCGCGGCCACCATTGATCAGGTCGTGTTCCAGCTTTCCTCGGTCTCGGGGATCGCCCAGGGGGATTTCGCAAACCTTTCGATATACATTGACGCCGACAACGACGGGACCATCGAGGCAGGGGAGTCCACCACGGTGGGCGGAGCAGGTGCCGTGAATGCCGGGGTGACCACCATCACCTTCGGCACCGACTTCGACATCGCAGCGGGTGCCACGGTAAACTATATCCTCAAGGGGGACGTGGCCAGCCTGATCCCGAATGACACGATCACCATCGATCTGGGGCCGGACAACGTCATTGTCCTCGGATCGGGGACTGCATCGGGCAATGATGCTGCATCTGCCGTACATTCCTCCATATCCGGTTTCGGGTACAAAAAACAGATCACCATCGACCAGTCCGTAATCGGGCCGAGCTGCGGCTCGGACCTCATCGATTTTCCCTTCCTTATCCAGATAGATAACGATACGAACCTCAGGAGCACGACAAACGGCGGGCACGTTGAGGACCCCAACGGCTGGGACATCGTCTTCACGGATGCCAATAGTGTATGCATTCTTGATCATGAGGTCGAGCTGTATGACGGCGTCAACGGCGACCTGGTGGCCTGGGTGAGGATCCCCACGCTCACCTATGATGCGGACACCATCATCTGGATGTATTACGGAAACAGGGGCATCTTCTCCCCCACGGAGAACCCGGACGGGGTGTGGGACCCCAATTTCGTGGGGGTATGGCACCTGGAGGAGCAGGTGACCGATGATGCGACGGGCGGCACCCATGAGGACTCGACCGGCGCCCACGACGGCACCCAGCAATACAACGGACCCATTGCAGGCCAGATCGCGGACGGGCAGGACTTTGATGGATCAGGTGATTTCATTCAAATCGCCGATAGCGACGCGTTGAGATTCGGCACCGGTGGGACAGACCATCCCTTCTCCGTGTCGGCCTGGGTCTCCGGCGAGACCGACCATGCCCAAATTGTTGGCAAGAACTGGGATCCTCCATATGGTGAAGAATTTGATTTCTATATTAGTAGCGGCGGTTATTTCACGTTTGAGGTCTACGACAGCGATGGCCAAGTTATCGGAAGAGCCAGTACAGCCACGGTTACGGGTGGATGGCAACACCTCGTGGCCACCTATGATGGCAGTAAATCGCCTAATGGCATAAAAATTTATATCGATGGTGCCGAACAGGCAACAACAGACGAATCGGATCGCCTTTTGGGATTCTTGTTGTACGATGACATGGCCGCCACCTCGGCCCCGGTCCAGATCGGTGCATACGACGGTGGCGGGAATGATTGGGATACTGATGGGCAGATCGACGAGGTCCGCATCTCCAACAAGGTCCGTGACCTCTGCTGGATCGAGACCGAGTACCTCAACCAGTCGGATCCCAACTCCTTCATCGTGGGGCCCGAGATCGGCGTAGCCGTCGAGCTGGGCGACCACGCCGCGGGCCAGGAGCCGGATGCGTTCACCGATGCGGCCTCGGTCACCGACGCGGAGCTTTTCGCCTTCCATCTGATCAACCGCAGGGGCGTCACGGTTGCGGTCAATGAGATCGTGTTCCCCCTGAGCGCGGTGAGCGGGATCGTGCAGGGTGATTTCGCCAACCTCGAGATCTATGTGGACACCGACAACGACGGCACCATCGAGGCGGGCGAGGACACCCCGGTAGGAGGAACGGGGGTGGTGGATGCGGGGTGCACCACCATCACCTTCAGCGAGAACTTCGACATCGCGGCCCTTTCCACGGTGAGCTACATCCTGATCGGAGACGTGGCAAACCTGGTGACCGGCGACACCATCACCATAAATCTTGCGCCGGCAAATGTGGCCCCGGTCGCGGATACTACCGGCGGGGTTTCACCGGCAAGCGCCATTCATCTTGCCGGCGCCCCCACCCTCACCCAGATCCACGCCCGGTGGCGCAATGACGATGGCGTGGAACAGGCCAGTGGTTTCATCGTTCAGAGCTACCAGGGGAACATGGGGGCGCAGTCTTCGGTGGCGGTTCCCATCACGGCCGTATCCAGTCTTGATCGTGCCTTTATTCTCGCCCCTGCCGGAAAGATGTCGGCCGGGCGCGGCTCCCTCAATGCCAACCAGAATGCGAACGAGGTCCTGGTGAGGGCGCGGTTTACCGCCACAAATCAGGTGACCCTTACCCGCGGAACAAACACGAACGACAGTTTGTATTCGTTCTTTGTGGTCGAGGATTTGACCGGGGACGAGATCTATGTGAAGTCCGGGTCCAGCGCCTTTACCGGGAATACGGACGCAGATCTCGACATCAACGTAGGCGCGGGGATTACGGATTACACCAAGACGGTTGTTTTTCTCACCGTATCGAGCGACAGTGCTGCCACCACTTACTATAACGAGGCACATATCCGCGGGTATATGACCTCCAATACCAATCTGGCGCTCAGGAGAACCGCGGGAAACAGCATTGCGACCGTGGACTGGTTCGTGGTGGAGTTCAAGGGGAGCGGCTGGTCCGTGCAGCAGGGGAATTTTTCACTGACAACCGGCACGCACGCCGCGCCGCAATCCCAGGCAATCGGTGCCGTAACCATGGCGGACACCTTTGTCTTCATGAATTGGCAGGCTGACACCAATGGATTGGACCAGACCTCTGCAAAGGTTGAGCTGTCAAACTCAACCACGCTGCGCTTCTCCCGGCAGGATACAACCGCCGGAACCTGTACCGTGCGCTATTTCGTGGTGAGCCACAGCACCTTAAATGTACAACGGGGAAGCGACTATGCTGAATCTGCGGATTCCGCCGAGAATCAGGCAATCAGCGCGGTCGATGCCGCCACGGCATTTCCCGTTACCTTCAATGACTGTAATGGAACCGGTGCCGCCTTCCCGAGACCTTACTGGCGGGCCTGGTTCTCCAATGGCACAACACTTGACTGGGATAGGGCATACACGGGCCAGGATGGCAACCTCTTCTGGCAGGTCATCGACCTTTCGGGGTTTGGTAGTGGTGCAGCGACGTTTGCCGCTGCGGAGGACGAAAAGCTCCTCGGCCTTACCCTCGGCACGCCCATGAGGGTGCGCTTCGAGGTATCGAACGAGGGCACCCAGGATGCCGACCCTGCCACCTATCAACTCCAGGTGGCGGAGACCGCCGACTGCGGCACCGGCGTGTATACCGCGGTGCCCACCGATGCGAGCGGCGACTGGCAGATCATCGATTCGACTTACATCACCGATGGGGAGGCAAGCGCAAACACCGCCTCCGGGCTCACGGACGAGAACCTCACCTTTGTGCCGGGCGATCTCAAGGACGCAGGCAACACCACCGGCGGCATCAGCCTCGCCACGGACGAATTCACCGAGATCGAGTTCACCATCCAGGCCACCTATAACGCCACCTTCGGCGGTGATTACTGCTTCCGCCTGTATGACGCCACAAGCGGGGTGCCTCTGGACAGCTATGCTGTGTATGCCCAGGTGCAGCTCTCCGAGTGTAGGTTCATGTACCGCAAGGAGCTCACCATCGACCAGTCGGTGGTGGGGGCAAGCTGCGGCTCGGACCTCACCGACTTCCCCTTCCTGGTCAACATACAAAACGACGCAGACCTGAAAACCACAATAAACGGCGGCCATGTGGAGGACCCCGAAGGGGACGACATCATCTTCAGGGACGCAAACGGCGTGGAGCAGCTCGACCACGAGGTGGAGCAGTATGACCCTGCCACCGGCACCCTGCTGGCCTGGGTCCGTATCCCCACCCTCTCGGCGACCAGCAACACGATCATCTTCATGTACTACGGCAACGAGTGCATCTACACCACCTCTGAGAACCCGGAGGGGGTGTGGGACCCCAACTACATGGTGGTGTTGCATTTAAAGGAAGATGCACCCGGAACGGGAACAGCGGATGTATATCAGGATTCCACGGCAAATAATAATCATGGCGCAGATTATGTTTCAGCCGCAGGGCAAACCGGTAAAATAGACGGCGGACAGCAGTTTGACGGGACGAATGATTATATAAGCTTGGAGGGCCAGGCCATCGAAGACCATGACTATGATGCGGTGACTGTAATGGCCTGGTATAAATCTTCCGATTCAACGGTGGGTGGAACCGGAGGGGTTGATGACGAATATATTTATAATCACGTATCGAACGAGGGTTGGGTTGACTTTGTTAATATGGGTCCAACTGATGATACCGGTGAGGCCGGTCACTTGAGAGCGAGTATCGCCGTTGGCGGCGCATACAATGATGTGTTTAGCACAACCAATATTGTTGATCAACAATGGCATCATTGTGTAGTCGTCAGGACCGGCGGTGGTGCGGGCTCAAGGGTAAAAGTCTATGTTGACGGCTTTGAAGAAGCAGATGAAGCCGATGCTTCCGGTGGTGGCGTGATATATCTGGCACCCTCGGATGTCGGCCCTATTATTGGGGATGAGGCATTCGAGGAAGAAGCCGTGCATGGGATTTTGGACGAGATCCGGGTGTCCAACAAGGCCCGCGACCTGTGCTGGATCCAGACCGAGTTCAACAACCAGTCGGATCCCAACTATGTCAAGGTCGGGCCCGAGCTGTACAGCCCGCCCACAGCGGTGAAGCTGGCCTCCTTCTCGGCGACGGGGAACGGTTCCTCCGTGCAGGTGAAATGGGAGACCGCCCAGGAGATCGACAACATGGGCTTTTATCTCTACCGAGCGCCGAGCCCGAACGGCCCCTTCACCAGGCTTACCGACAGGATGATACCCGGGCTCTTCTCCTCCCTGATGGGCAAGGAATACACCTTTATGGACACCGGGGTCACCTATGGCAGGCTTTACTACTACCGGCTCGAGGACGTGGACCTTTCCGGGAACCGGACCTCCCACGGACCAATATGCGTTGACTGGGACGGGGACGGCATGCCGGACGACTGGGAACTCAGCCACGGCCTGGATCCGCTGGTGAACGACGCCATGCTCGATCCCGACGGCGACGGCCTCACCAACCTGGAGGAGTACAGGCGGGGCACCGACCCGTTCAATCCCGACTCGGACGGCGACGGCATCCCGGACGGGGGAGACCGGATACGAAACGACGGGGAGGCCCGCGTGACCCGGTCCATTACCCCGGGTGTCCAGGTGGTGGAGCAGGACGCGACCGGCGTGACCCTGGAGCTTCGCACCGAGGCATTTGCGAAAACGGAGGTCAGGGTGAACGGCACGACCTATCAGCGCCTGAAAATAGACGAATATATCCACGGTGCAACCGAGCAGGTGGGAAGCCCCGAGCTCCCGGTGAAGGGGATCCTGCTCGATGTGCCGGATGGCATGACCGCATCCCTGACCGTGGAGAAAACCGAGGTCACCACCCATGCCGGATACCTGGTCTACCCCGTTCCGGAAACGGTGGTCGCAAACGAGGGCGACATGGAGCGGGTGGCCGAGGTATTCGCCAGGGACGAGGCTGCCTTCGCTGCGAATGCCTTCTATCCGGAAGTGGTTGCACGGCTGGGCAGGACCTACACCTTCAGGGACCAGAAGAGGTTGCATGTCGTGTTCCATCCCCTGAGCTTCAATCCGAAGACCAGGGAGCTCAAACAGCACCACTTCATAAGGGTGCGGATCGATTACCGGGATGCCAGGGCGCGCTCCCTTACCAGGGAAAAGCCCTCCGCATGGGCGCCCCCCTCGGCTGAGCCCGCATACCGCGTGCTCGTGGCCGAGGAGGGTATCTACCGGCTCACCGCCAATGAGTTGGATGCGAACGCCATCGAGGACCTGAGCCAGGTGCGGCTCTACAACCTCGGGCAGGAGGCGGCGCTCTTCGTGCACGACCAGGATGCGGACGACTACCTGGATGCCAACGACTACATCCTTTTCTATGGCAGGGAACCGGACGACGAATACGCGAAGTATTCGAACCACAACACCTACTGGCTCACCTCCTCGGGCGGCACCGGGGAGCCGATGCGCATGGCCGATGCAAACAGTGCCCCGGATATCGCAACGATTGCCGGTACGCATCTGTTCACCGTGCACCACGAGAAGGATGAGTGGTACCTGAGCAAGGCCCCGGGCGATGATTCGGTTGACCGGTGGGTCAGCCTCCCCTTCGTGCTCGGCGAGGAGATGGACGGGGGCGGGGTCCCGGTGGACTTCACCGTGCCCCTTACCGGCGTCACCGGGGAAGGGAGCATGGCGATCCGCCTGTGCAGCCTTGTCGACACCAACCACGTGGTGAAGGTGGCGGTAAACGGCGATCCCGCGGGAACCTTCGAGTGGAACTCGGTCGCATCCTACACCGCGCTCACCCATCCCGTGGACCTGCTGGAGGGGAACAACACCGTAACCTTCAGGTGCGTGAGCGGTGCTGACTCCATAGCCGTAGACTGGATCGAGGTGACCTACGAACGCGATTTCACCGCATCCGCAAACACGCTGACATTCAAACACGACCAGGGATACGGCTACCAGGTCGAGGGATTCACCTCCAGCGATTTGTGGGCGTTCGAGGTGACCTCAGCGAACGAGGTCAGGCTCCTCACAAACTGCCAGGTATCAGGGACCAATCCCTATACCCTCGCCTGCGAGCCCCTGTATGACGGGAACATCCCCGGGGAGCGGACCTTTCTTACCCTGGCTGCGGATGCCCTGAAGACACCGGTAGCAGTGGAAAAGGACATCGCCTCGAACCTTGCCGATACCGCAAACGGCGCGGACTATATCCTGATCACCCATCGGGAGATCGGATGGGATGGAAACGGTGACCCCTTGCAGTGGATCGGTGACCTGGTGTCCCTGCGCGAGTCCCAGGGACTGCGTGTCACTGTGGTGGATGTCCAGGACATCTACGACGAGTTTGGCTACGGCATACCCGGACCGCAGGCGGTAAGGGATTTTCTCAAGTATGCCTACACGGAATGGACTGCACCTGCGCCCACCTATGTGCTTCTGGTGGGTGACAGTACCTATGATCCCAAGACCAACTGGGACTGGTGGTCGGGTGCTGATTCCACACCGTATCTTCCCGTGTACCTGACTCACACCGACCATATGGGTGAGGCGGGAACGGACGAGTGGTTTGCCCGGGTGAGCGGCGACGATGCGGTCCCGGACCTGTACATAGGCCGTCTGCCGGCAACAACCGCGGACCAGGCCGCGATAATGGTTGACAAGATCGTGGCCTACGAGACAACAGCGAACACCAAGACCTGGGAGAAGAATGCCCTCCTCGTTGCAGACGACCAGGAGGAGGAGTACGAGGCGATCTTCGAGACCACGAGCGAGAACACGGCATCGCTGATTCCGGAGGGGCTGACCACATTCAAGGGATACCTGTCCGACTACTACAGCGCGGATGATCTCTCCACGGACATCGCCACGCAGCTCAATCAGGGCACCCTGGTGGTGAACTACAGCGGCCACGGCCATATCCAGTACTGGGCCACCGAAAAGATCTTCGAGAATACCGACGTGGCTTCCCTTGCAAACAGCGGGCAGCTTCCCTTTGTTGTGGCCATGACCTGTCTTGCCGGAAACTTCACCTATCCGGAGACCTGGAACAATCCGTCCCTGGCCGAAGCCCTTCTGCGTTCGACGGCGAATGGCGCAGTGGCGGCCCTCATGCCCACCGGCATGACCGCACCCGAGGGGCAGCTCATCCTGGATACCGCCCTGTTCGACGCGCTCTTCACCCGTGACATCCGCACCCTCGGTGAGGCGATCTCCGAGGCGAAACAAACCCTGCTTGCCAACGGGGACGGCATGGGTGAGATAAGCGCAACCTTCCTCCTGTTCGGGGACCCGGC
Organism: bacterium; assembly: GCA_049472355.1. Classification (GTDB taxonomy): domain Bacteria; phylum SZUA-182; class SZUA-182; order DTGQ01; family JAFGSM01; genus JBLIRM01. The sequence goes on from JBLIRP010000008.1 coordinate 48,595, forward strand.
AATGACCCTCAAGGTGCCGCTGCCAAGAAGGCCCAGGCTGCTCGATGCGCAGACCACCGTGGAGGATGGCGTGACCATCTCCTGGGAGGAGTCCTCTGATTGCTACGGAGGATCGGTCGTCGGGTACAACGTCTACCGGAGCACCAGCCCCACGGGGGGATATACAAAGCTGAACACCGAGCTCCTGGACGAGGTGGAATTCACGGATCCCTCCATTGTCCCCGGGGTCACTTACTACTACGTGGTGACCGCCGTGGACGGGGACGGGGACGAGAGCGTGCAGAGCGCGGCCCTTGGCGCGGGATTGCACGTGGGGATCAATGCCGGCAATGTAAGGATCATCGACAACGGCTGCTTCATCGACACGGTCAGGGATGTGCCCGCAGGGAACAGAGCGCCTTGGTGGATGAACCTGTTCAAATAAACGGAACCAAAGTGCCGAAGAAATAGTGAGGGCCCGATTGATCGAGAAAGATACACGAGAACTTCATACGCATGGTTCAATATTGTGTGGGGGAAGGGACATGGAGGCATTGAATCGGCAGTATACGCGGCACGAGCATTTCGTCTTCAGGAGGATACAGGATGAAATGCTGCTTGTCCCCATCAAGGACAATGTGGGGGACATGGGATGCATCTACAATCTGAACGACGTGGGTGCGTTCATCTGGGAGCACATGGATGGTGAAACCAAGCTTGGTGATATTTTAAAGATGATGGTGGAGGAATTCGACGTGTCCTCGGAGAGGGCGGAGGAGGACCTGCGAGAATTCATTCGCCAGCTCGAAGAGATCGACGCAATCAGTTACATTGCTCGCCCAAAGGGGGGGAATGACCTATGACCAAGAAGGGAACACGAAAACGGGAGTATACAAAACCTGCCGTGACGCGGATCACCCTTGACGCGCGCTGCGCAGTGCTGGGGTTTTGCAAGACCAATGCGACCCTGGGCCCCGGGGTTCCCAACTGTGGTGCGCCCTTTGCGCCCTGTTCCTCCCCGGGATCGTGATCCTGGGGTTGCTCGCGATCTGATCTGAAAGGGTTTTTCCGAGACAACATGCCAGAGGTCTTGACCATACGCATCGGCGACGTATCGATCGCCATCGATGGGGAGCGCGTGGAGGGGAATGGGCGCCTTCTGTCCTCCTATTCCCCCTTTATCGGGAATGGCAGGGTTGATATCCGCCTGCGGCTGCATTGCGGAATCCCCGATAATTTCAGTATGGGCGAAAGGGTGTTTGCGTGTCCCCCCATGTGGACCCTCTACCGCAGGGATGGCTCCTCAATTATCACCATCTGCAATCAGGGCGCAGGGCTGGAACGGGCCCTCGTGCTCTCCCCTGAAATCGATGAAGCACAGCTCTATATCGCCCGGGAGACAAGGTTTCTGGGAGATCCCTTCTACGGCCCCACCATGGAGCTTCTGCTGCTGCACTATCTGTCCCGCGGAAGGGGGGCCATCCTGCACGCCTGCGCCGTTAATCGAAAGGGGAAAGGGATTCTGTTCATAGGGGAATCGGGTGCCGGAAAGAGCACCCTGGCCGGGATATGGCAAGCGAACGGTGCCGGCGAGGTGGTGAGCGATGACAGGGCGATCGTACGCACACAGGGGAATCGCTTCCGGATGTACGGCACCCCCTGGCACGGGGATGCACGACTCGGCCTTCCCGGGGGTGTGCCTCTTACCCGCATATTCTTCCTGCGGCACGGGAGCGTCAACGCCGTAAAGGACCTTGCGGGGATCGATCCGGTGGCGAGGCTCCTCACTTGTTCCTTTCTCCCCCACTGGGACCCTCAGGGAGTGACGTTCGGCATGGATTTTTTCACCGGCCTGGCCGCCCGGGTCCCCTGTCAGGAGCTCTTCTTCAAGCCGGACCGGAGTGCCCTCCACTTCATCGAAAAGATCATGGATGTCTGAAGTTGCTTTACCGGGTAACCGCATAAACCGGATTTTCAATTTTTGTCAAGGCAAGCCCGCATGCCGCTTCGTGGCGCCACGAGGCATGAAATATAATATTTATTGCTTCCAAAGGGCGTTATTAAGGAACGAAAGAAACGATATAAGGACAAGGTCTATTCCTATCATTATCTAAAATACCGTGATAATACAAAGGTGGTCAACAAACACATTGCAGGCTGGCAAGTGCAGGAAGTCTCAAGAAAACTTGAACTGATAAAAAAATATGAGAAGGATTTCAACGAATTTATTACGTGATTCAGTAACCTTATCTCACATATGAAGCCTTTTTAAGCTTAATACCATATTGTTTTTTAGTATCTTCCGCTTCTTTCCGAATGGCTTCTATTTTCTCTTTATCAGTCATATTTTTCATTTCTTCATAAATCTTTTCCTGAATCTCGTGGATTTCTTTCATAGGTCTGGGTTCTCTATACATATTCAACTACCTCCAATGGTGAATAGATTTCTATCTCTTTATAACCCATCAGTGCATTGACACCTGTGACTTCCTTTTTTGTCTTAACCTTTACTATATGTTTAAAATTCCAGCTCACCAACACATCCAAATCATTCACGGAAGCTACTGCTATATGAAGGGCATCATTTTCATATCTGGTTGGAATAATGCCTTGGTTTATGTATCTCTTGGCCAAGTTTTGAGAATCCTCATCAATAGCCAATTCTTCAGGGACAATACGTTTTATTAAATCACTCAATTTTATCCTTATCTCTTGCGGTGCCCTATTGATCTCCAGGATAACTAATTCCGAAATAAAAGCCTCATATTTGCCGCTTATTATTTCATCGAAGAGTCTTAATGTAATCCCTTTTTCATAAGGCACATCATCTGCTAATGCAAAATTAAATATTGATGTATCTAAATAAAGCTTTAATTTCTTCATTTTACTATCCTAAATAGTATTATACTTCATAATCATTCTCCATGAAATATTTTCTAAATACATACTTAACAAAGAGACCGTGCCTGAGAAGGCTGCAAGCTCTATCTATATGAAAGTATAGTCAGGATTTCCGTTTTTGTAAAGACAAATATTCCTGGCGCTCGATCTCGTCGAGCTTGAAGCAGATGTATGTGATGGTCTCCTGGAGCTGGGGTATGAAAGAATATCCCAGGGTGTTTCAAACCTTGTATGGTTGAGAATCTCGTTTCTTCAACTATCTTGGGTTCCTTGCTCCCAGGAGGGCTGTGGGCTTGAGGTAAGGGGCTTTAGAAGTACACCCTGAATGATGCCCAGTACATATTCGGGTAGGCGCCGAATTCGGAGCGGAGCAGGGGATCCGCCGAGGGATTTCCCGATACGGTCTTTTTCCGATGCCGAGGGTGGCGCCCGCTGCAAGGTAGATATCCTGCGCGATGTTGTAGTTGATCCCCTACATTCGAGTCCCTGATAAAAGAAATATCGCTGATCCTGTGATCAGAAAGTACACCAGCGACTTCGATTGCGTAACCGGTGCCATATGCATGGGATTTCTATGAAGGAGTTGTCGTGCCAATGCACCGATTGCCATTTTTCTTTCCCTACGGTAAGATTAATATATGGATACACAAGAAATAGTCACCAATCCCCATGACAAATTCTTCAAGGAGTTCTTCTCAAAAGAGAAAGAGGCCAGGGAGTTTTTGTCTTTGTATCTGCCGGAGCACATAAAAAAAATCATAGACCTCTCAACGCTCTCCATCTCCAAAGACTCATTCATAGAAAAAGAGCTTCAGGAGTACTTTTCAGACATCCTCTATAAGGTAGAGATACAAGGCCAGTCTGCATGTATATATCTCCTTTTTGAGCATAAGAGCTATCCAGACGCACTCGTTGCCTTTCAGCTGCTTCGCTATATGGTAAGGATCTGGGAGCAGCTTTTAAACCAGAAGCAGATACACCCGGCCTTTCCCCTCATCATCCCCCTTGTTATCTATCATGGCAAGGCAAAATGGCGCATAGGCACCCAGTTTTCTCATCTTTTTTCTTCCCACGACCCCGCCCTTTCCCCCTATATACCTGACTTCACCTATCTTCTGTATGACCTATCCCATCTCAGTGATGATCAGATAAAAGGGGCCGTGACACTCAAGGCATTTCTTCTGTTGCTCAAATATATCTTCCATGATGACTTCAGGAAGCAATTCTATGACATGGCAGACCTCTTTAAAGAATTGGCATCAAAGGCCACCGGAATGGAATATCTCGAAGCCTTTCTAAGATATATCATCAGCACCACCGATAAAATCAATGAACAGGATATCAAGGAGATACTGACAAAAACAGTACCACAAGGAGGTGACACAATAATGCCGACCATAGCAGAAAAATGGGTTCAACAGGGGATTCAACAGGGGATGCGACAAGGGCTTCTCGAAGCGATACAGTTAGGATTGGAGCTTAAGTTCGGCACAGACGGGCTCTCCCTCTATGCTGATATAAGCAAGATTGACGATATTGCCCGATTACGCTCCATCAAAGAAGCCATTGTAATCGCGAAGGAGATTGAGGAAATCAGGGGATTGATCAAGGGATAACCTTGCGATACAGCATGAAGAGGAGATGTCGTCCATAGAGCATCTAACACAATGACCCATCAAAAATCCCCCTTCTTAAGCATCGTCAAGAAATCGCTCATAGATAATCGTGCCATGTTTTGCAGATCACCTTTGCCAATCGGCGCATATTTTTGCGAGGCAGGGGCTTTAAATTCCTGAATGAATATCCCAATCCCGCCCGCTCCAGGAGAAGGTCCCCACGGGGGCGTCGTTGACCGAGACGTCCACCAAATGGTTCGTGTCGTAGTATTTCCACATCGATATGGTCAGGCTCCCTGATCCGGCAGCCCCGGGAACGGAGAGGGTGTCATCCACAAAGGGGTAGGGCAGGGAACCATATCCTTGACAATAGGTCATAAATCACTCTAAAATTGGTTCAAAGAACGGAGGCTGGTTAGTCGTTACTTCACCATTATCTCATGCCCGAATAGGATTGAATTTTAAGATAGACTTATTGTCTGAAATTTAATAAATTATTTTTTAGGAGTTCCAGAATAATGTCAAAATATAACGAAAAGATATTAAAAGATATAGAAGAAATTCCAGAAGATAAAAAACCCATTTTATATAAAATTATTCATTTGTTAGTCAAAGAGTTAAAACCCGTTTCAAAAATAACAAAAGAAAGAGGATCATTGAAAGGGATATGGAAAGATAGTCAAATCGATGAATCTTTATTTTATAAAGCGAAAAAATCATTATTTACATATGAAGAATAATTAGAGTAATTATGTATTATATAGCTGATACCCATGCTTTAGTATGGTATTTTACAGAAAATGAACTCTTAAGTGTAAAGGCCCAAGAAGCATTCCAGCGCACGATTGAAAAATGATTAATAATTACTCCTACTATCGTTTTAGCTGAGATCTTATATATTTCCAAAAGGGCAAGAATTTCACTTACTTTTGAAGAAACGCTTTAAAAGATAAAATCGTATGAAAATTTTGATATTTCACCATTGGATGTTGATATTCTAAAAGTGGCCAATAAGATTGAAATTGATATGGAGATGCATGATAGATTGATTGTAGCAACAGCCATAAATTATGATGCAACATTAATTACAAAAGATGAAAAGATTAGAGGACTGGAAATAGTGCCTACCGTATGGTGAATAGATGCAGTAGAATAATGGGGTTCTAGTCCTTTCGAACGCGCCATGATTATTAAAGGATTAGTCGAACGTGCTCGAAATGGTCGCCCACCAGTTTGGTTTGCTCGACGCCATTCGAAGTCACCCCTTTCTCAAAGGAAAGCTACCCTCAAAGGAGTAGGGCTTTGATTGACTCGCGAATTCACACAGATCCCCCTCCAACTATCTAAATAATAATAACCGCCTGAGGAGCCCTTTTCCGCTGAGATCATCCTCGATCGTATCGATGAAGCATTCCATCGGATGAAATCATCCCCGGCCCTGTCGATGCGGCATCCATTCAGATGAAATCATCCAAATAGTATCGATGCGGCATCCCACTCAGTTGCAGTCATCCTCGATCGTGTCGATGAAGCATCCACTGCCTCCAAAACTCAGGGCGTTGATGCCCGCGGTGCTCGCTGCCCGGGATCGCACGCTCTCGTCATCAGCGGAATCCACGGACGTCACCACGTACGAGTAGGAAATCCCGATCTGAGCGGAGGCATCGGCATATTCGGTCCCGGTGATCAGGTCGGTGTTCAGCTTTTCGTAGTCACCGTCTGGGGTGAGGGCCCGGTAGATGTTGTAGCCTGCCACCGTCCCGCCCTCGCAGTCCGTGGCCTCCTGCCAGCTCAGGACAACAATATCGTCTTCTCTTTGAGCCTGGAGCCCGTTCGGCCTCATGGGGAGAGGGATCTTCAATCTCATGGCCGGGTCCCCGAACAGAAGGAAGGTGGTGGTGATATCATCGAAGTCGATGGCATTGGCCAGAAGGATCAGTTTCGCTGCGCAGATTGCAGGTCCAAGGGTCCGGGTATCCTCGGTAAATACGGCATCCAAAAGGGCCGTATCCAGGACAAACTGGCCCTCCGGTGCGGTCATCCCGGTGGGCATCAGGGCTGCTACCGCCCCCTTACCCTCTGATCGCAACAGGGCCTCCGCCAGGCAGGGGAAGCCGTAGCTTTCCGGATAGGCGAAGTAGCCCGTCAGGCAGGTCATGTTGATAAAGAAGGGGAGCTTCTCGCTGTTGGCCAGATTGGGATCAGCCAGGTCCGCATTCTTAAAGATGGCCTCACTGGCCCACATTTGCGTGGAGCCGTGGCCGCTGTAATTGACGATCAGGGCGCCCTCGTTGATCCCTTCCTTGATGTCCGCGGTCAGATACCCCGGTGCCAGGTAGTCGCCCAGATACCCCTTGAAGGGGGCATTCAATCCCGCGGGGATCAGGGAGGCCGCCTGTTCGCTTATGGTTTCAAAGATCCCCTCGTATGCCTCCACCTGGTTGTCGGCAACAAACAGGGTATTCTTCTCCCAGGTCTTGGTGTTCGCCGCGGCCTCGTAGGCAAGGACCTTGTTGACCATAACGGCAGCCTGAGCCGCGCCTGCCGCAGGAAGCCTTCCGATATACAGGTCGGGTGCGGCATCCTCCCCGCTGACCTGCACAAACCACGCATCCGTGAGTGTCTCGCCCATGTAATCGGTGAAGGTCAGATACGTGGGCACGTATGCATAGGCGGTTTCGTCAAGGCCCCAATTGTTCTTGTAATCGTAGGTAGCGTCCCCCAGAAGGAGCACATACGTGGGGGCAGGTCTGGTCCAGTTGTCGTAGGCAAAGGCGAGAAAATCCCTGATCGCCTGCGGGGTGACCATCCCGTAGCTGAACTCGTCATAGACGTCCTGCACATCCACCACCTTCACCCTGAGCCCCTGGGCCTCGCGAAGTGAAACAAGTTCGGTGAGCCATGCATAGAGGGCCCCATTCGCGTCCCAGCCCAGGTCCCGGTGGGTGATCAGGATATAGTCCGCACCGTTTTCCGGATCGGACAGGGCGGAGGCCGTATCCGCAGCTACGGATGCCGGGGTCTTTGTCATACCCGAGGAAAGGACCAGGTAGGTGCGCTCCCCGGTGCTATTCGGATCGGGCTCACATTCCAGGGTATACGGGCCGGTGCCGGAGACCTGAAAATCCACGATCCGCGCCACATCCCCCGGTGAGGTAATATCAAAGGCCAAAAGGTCGTTTCCCGTAAACCCGGAAATCCGGTAGCGGTATCCTGACTCATACGAGAATTGCAGCATGTCGTTTGCAGCGGAAAAATCCCTGGGGTACGTCACGTCAAACCAGTCCACAAAAATCGTGTCCAGGTCATTCGGGTCGCCCCCGCTGCTGCAGGTAAGCGTGACGGTGTTGTCCCCAGCCACCAGATCCACCGGATCGACGGCCGCCTGGTAGAAGGCGATATCGCTCCAGGAGAAGGTCCCCACGGGGGCGCCGTTGACCGAGACGTCCACCACATGGTTCGTGTCGTAGTACCCCCACATCGATATGGTCAGGCTCCCTGGTCCGGCTGCCCCGGGCACGGAGAGGGTGAAGTCCACGGGATTCCCTCCGCCGGCGAAGCCCGCCCCTACGACAGGATAGGTGTTGATGTCGAAAAACCACCGGTCCATGGCGTCATCCCCGGGGGCTTCGCCCACATAGTACCGGTCCTCCTCATAGTGCACCCTGCCGACATGGGTATTGGGATCGGCAGCGACTCCCGGGGTGCTGGCTATTTCCGCCATCCGTTTGGGGTCTCCGGTGCCCCCCTCGGTGGTGAGCCAGTATACGTTGTGTTTTGCATATTTTTCATACTGCGCATCCAGGGGCCTTGCATAAAACTCGATATGGTCCCCGGTGTCAAGGCGGTCGTTCCCGTTCGGATCATACACGGATATGGCCGTCTCTTCTCCCCGGTGATACAGCCGGACCTGGCTCAGGGCCATCCCTTCGACATCGATGCCGCCGGCCTCGAGCTCGGTTCTGGTCAGACGGCAGATGCCCTCGTCGGATACGAGGATTTTGCAGGCAGGCCCTTCAGAGGGCGGGGTCCAGGCCAGAAACCGCACGGCCCCGGAGTCCATGAGTGCCCTTTTCCGTGTATCCGTGTAATCCACCCTTACCCGGATCAGTTTCCGGTGCATGAGCTCCCCGGTGGCCGGATTAAAGGCCAGGGGATAGAAAATAAGTTGAAGCTTTTGCGTATCCCTGACAATATAGGTATGCCCCAACCGGGCAACAACCTCCGGGTAAAAGGCATCCATGCCGTAGGCAGCCTCGTCCCTGGCAAAGACCTCTCCGACATGCGCCATGTCCCCTTCACCTTGGACGACATTCTGCGGGACCGGGTAGACCCGGTAGCCGGAATGGGTCTGCTCGTGTACCTCTTGGACGGTCAATTGCGCTGATGTGCCCTCCGGAAGGTCAAGGAGTACCCCCTTCATGGGAAGCTCCGGGGCCCCGACCGCCTCCGTGAAACCGTGGATATAGCCCGGAATCCGGAGCCGCACATAGGATTCCCCGAGGGCCTCGACGCCCTCCGCGGCAAAGGCATCCGTGTGAAGCTCCACCGTGATGCCTGTCTCATCGGAGGAGAGGATGTGCACGCCCTTGGTGAGGGTCCGGGACCCGCTTTCTGCCTCAGGGGCGATCCTTCCATCTTCCTCCCCATCCGGGATGCCATCTCCGTCCGTATCCGGGTTGAGGGGATCGGTGCCCAGCACATACTCCGCCAGGTTGGTAAGCCCGTCCCCATCCGGATCGATCAGGGGGTCATTCATGAGCGGGCCGAGGCCGTAGGCGATCTCCCAGTCATCGGGCATGCCGTCACCCTTCCAGTCCACACAGACGGGGCCGTGAATGGTGTGCGTTCCGTGAACGTCGATGTCTTCTAACTTGTAGTAGTAAAGCTTGTCCTGGATGACATCCGTATCCTCATAGGTGTATGCCTTTCCCATGACGGAAAAGCTCAGGGCGGGAATGAGCCTGTCCGTGAGTCTGGTGAAGGGCCCTGCCGGGCTCTGCGCCCGGTACAGGTAAAATCCCATGTTGTCGATCTCCTGGGCGGTTTCCCAGGAAACCCGGATGGATGCATCCTCGCCCGTGGCGGTAAAGGAGATGAGGTCGATCGCCGTGGGCGGGCCCGCCTGCTCAACGCCCAGGCTCTTGAAGAAATGACCGCTTCCGATCACGGTATCGTTCTGGTTGTTGAACTCGGTCCGGATCCAGTCATAGTCGCGGTTGGTTCCGGAGAAACGGACCTCGTCGATGAGTCCCAGGAAATCGTCCTTGAGGGGATAAACTGCGCTGCTCCCAATAGCACAGGCATCTCCGGAGTGAGTGATCACCTCGCTGGCCCCGGTACCATCGGCAGTCCCGTTCAAATAAAGGTACGATGTGGTGGGGGTGTAAACGACGCAGATGTGATTCCAGGCATTAAAGGTGGCGGGGGTATTGCCGTGGATATGCTTGGCATCATTAAACCATACCTCTATCGCCCCCACAGGGGGTGGGAGTTTCGCCTCTTTTACGGTGAGTCCCAGAGTCGCATCCGCACCAAATCCATAGGCCATCGGCCATTCAATCTCACCGCTCCCGTAACTGGTCGGCTTTACCCAGGCGGACATCGTCCAATTGGTGTAATTGGGTACATTGAGTGAGGGATCATTTGGAATGTCTATTCTGGTGGCGTCGCCAGGGACATTGAAATTGAGTGCCCCGTCTATTTTCCCCGTGGTGCTCACCGGACTGCCATGGGGTGTGCCGTCATTGCCGTAACTGGTTGAATCCTCGTTGGTGGCATCGGTGGCTTCCTTTAAATGCCACACCCCCTTGAAGTTGCCATCCCACACATTTCCCGGGTCCTCGGAGGGGGCCGTGACGCACGCGTTGCCGTAGAATATGTAGATGGTGGTATCGGTTGCCTTGGAAAGGGAATCGATCCTCACCCAGGCCACCAGGGTCCCGTTGGTGCCGTCATACGTTTCGATCTCGTGATAGAGGCCGGTCTCACCGTCGGATTTCCTGAAGATGATGTCAGCGCCGTTGTCGCTTTCGATCCGGCCGTTGACGGGGTCCACGGTGGTGGTCTTGAGCCAGTTGCCGGACAGGCTGACCAGCACGGGAAAGCCGGTGGCAGGCAGGGTACCGGTGTTGTTAATGCCCACCAGTGTATGATCGATGGTGATCGACCTCCAGTAGGAAAACTTGCCGTCGCCGCAGTAGAAGTGGGTGACGCTGGTGGCGCTGCCTCCCACACTTCCGGATGCAAGGGTGATGTCGCTCGTCCCCAGATCCATGGTGACGGTGTCTTTTGCCAGGAGGTTGCTCAGATCCCCCATGAGGATATAGTTGACCGTGGCGCCTGCAGAAATGTCGAAGTCGGTGCTGAAGGTGATGGTGGTGACCCCTGCGTTCACCACGCCCGAGCCGCCTACCGTGGTGGTCTCCCCGGCCTCGATCCCGCCGTTGTTATCACTGTCCACGTAAATCTCGAGGTTGGCAAAATCCCCCTGCACAATCCCTGTGACCGAGGAGAGTTGGAAGACCACCTGGTCGACGGTGAGCACGCCGGCTGTTTCGTTGGTCAGCTTAAAGCGGAAAAGCTGCACGCCGGTGAACGGGCTGGTGCCGACGAGGCTGTTCGTCTGCTGTCCTGCGGCATGGTCGGCAAGGGTCAATGAATCATCGGCAATAGTAATGGTCTTGTCATCGAAGTCATCGGCCGCACCATCGTTATCCACGTCCAACTCCAAGTTGTCTGCCGGTGAGACAGCACTGAAGTCGGTGAATTTCGGACCCGAAACGGTGATATACTCACCCGCAGTAAAGGTGGTTTTCACTTCCAGGAACAGGGTCTTATTATCTACATATTTGGTTTTAGTGGCATCTATCTTGGCCGTCGCAGTACCGCCAAAGGTCAGTGCGATAATGCTGGTATCCCAGATCATGTTGAAGCTCGATGGTATCCGAATACGGATATCATCCCCCCCCTTCCCCCCGGTTATCGTTCCCCCCACATTATCAATAATCGTGATGGTGCTGATGAGGGTGGCCGGATCGCCCACCTTAAAGGTTTGATTGGCTCCCGAGGAGATCGTTTGCGCTTCAACAGGCGCTGCAAACACAAAAAGGCTCAACGACAAAAACAGCACGCCAACCCGGAACCAAAATCCTTTGTTCAGGTTCCCGAATCCCTTCACCTGCCATCTATATGTGTGTTTGCCGTTCATTGTGGCCCTCCTATGGTCCCGCAAAGGGACCTTATTTTGCGGCCTGAATGCTGCTTGCCGTTTCCAGCCCCCTGAGGGGCGGCATAGAGCGCATTTTGTTTTTTTGATGTTGAAATGGTATGGCATTGATTATTCAGGAAAAGATGCGGGGAATGAACGATCTGCATGGGTCTTGAAAGGGAGCGTGCAATCATCGGAAGGCAGATAAGGCGCCTTGTGCTCCTCGGAAGGTTCATACGATTGCCCCCTCTATCTCGGACACCTGCTCATGGATTTCCATGGGCAGTGCCCTGATACAATGCGCAGGCCCCCTGAGTGCCTTTTATTCGAAGGCACCTCGTCGTGCCTTCAAAACTCGTGGCCGGTATCCACTGTCCGCGGCTCGATGCATGCAATCGATCCGTGCCGGCCCAAGCCTTCAACCGGGATTCTCATACCAACTCATATCACACAACAATCATCTCCATTTCATTCTAATCGGTATACGTATCCTTAATATTCTTTATCGGCCATTCTGAAAAAAATGTTCTGTCATATCTTTTCCGGTCTTCCCTTTTTGATAAGCTTGTAAAAAGTCATTTACGGAATCATTGCCAGGATCTCATAAAAAGCCATCTGTCGGGTCATTGCTAGGAGCGCAGTGACGAAGCAATCTCATTGTTTTATATAAAAGAGAGATTGCCGCGTCGGCCTTCGGTCTATTCTCAATGATACGGTATATGACTTTTACGAGACCATCAAAATTAGGTGTGAGAATTGGCCCGAAGAGCATTCTAATTCGTTTTTATCACTGGCCTTTCGATGTCTTTTTACACAAATGTTGTAATGATGATGGGCAGAAATGCAAGGTAACGCGAATGCTGAAACTGACAGGCGTCATTATCTGCTAATTGTATAAAGGATTACCAAATTGTTTCAATGCAAGAAAGCTCTCGGAGGGATGCATCTTTGGTCATTTTTTCTCAAAGATACTCATTGACTCAGCAATAACAATCGAAGGAATAAAAATAACACCTTTTCCTTCTTCACATTTTTTAAAGATCTCTGAAGCCTTAGAACTGATTTTAGGGCTGTCTGTAAACCACCAGAGAAGAGCGTGTGTATCTATAACGAGGTTCATAGAAACTCTACAGTTTTATTTTCTCATAGAGAGATTTTTTTGCATCAATAATATCCTGTTCAGTAATTTCTATACCTTTGAGGATACCTTTGAGCGAAATACTTTTTCCTCCGGATGGTGAAATGCCTTTGAGAATAGATAACTTCAGGTTCATAACATCTTTTTCAATATCTTCGATTTTATGGAGAATTTCATTAGTCGTTATTGGAGATGTATGCTTCATGAAGTTTACCCCCTTTTATTTTAATAATTTATCTTAAGGCGAATTTTTTTGTCAAGGAATGGTTAAAGGGGAACCCTTTTCGGGAGAAATAATCCTCCAGCGTGTCGATGAAGCATCCCCTTTTAGATGAAATCATCCTCGATCGTGTCGATGAAGCAACCGGTGCCTCCAAAACTCAGCGCGTTGATGCCCGCGGTGCTCGCTGCCCGGGATCGCACGCTCTCGTCATCAGCGGAATCCACGGACGTCACCACGTA
>JBLIRP010000080.1:0-17370 GCA_049472355.1 bacterium
GGTAACAAAACCGCAGCGTTTTTGGGAGAAGGGCACGCATGGGGTATGAGAGCGTTATAGGCCTTGAGATCCATGCCCAGCTTCTCACCCGGTCCAAGATCTTCTGCGGGTGCGGCACGAGATTCGGAGAGCCGCCTAATACCCAAACCTGCCCGGTGTGCATGGGATTTCCGGGTGTCCTCCCGGTGCTCAACCGCCAGGCGGTCGAGTTCGCCCTGAAGACCGCGCTGGCGGTTCATGGGCGCATCCCCCCAACGAGCCGTTTTGCACGCAAGAATTACTTCTATCCCGATCTGCCCAAGGCGTATCAGATTTCCCAATACGAACTTCCCCTGTCGGAAGGAGGATATGTGGAGGTGGACCTGGAAGAGGGGGGTAAGAAACGCATCGGGCTCACCCGCATACATCTGGAAGAGGATGCGGGAAAGCTCATCCACGGCGAGGGTCCGGACAGGAATGCAAGTTTTGTGGATTTTAACCGCACAGGGGTGCCCCTCATGGAGATCGTGACCGAACCCGAAATCCGGTCACCCGAGGAGGCAAGGCTCTTTCTTCAAAATCTGAAGGCAATCCTTCAGTACTTGAAGGTATGCGACGGGAACATGGAAGAGGGAAGCCTGCGCTGTGACGCCAATGTTTCCGTGCGCCCCTCCGGGCAGGAGTCATTCGGCGTGAAGACGGAGATAAAGAACATGAATTCCTTCCGCAATGTGCAGCGCGCGCTGGAATATGAGATCGAGCGCCAGATCATGACCCTCGATGCCGGTGAGCGTGTGGTGCAGGAAACACGGCTGTGGGATGCGGACAGGGGGATCAGCATCCCCATGAGAAGCAAGGAGGAGGCCCATGATTACCGCTATTTCCCCGAGCCGGACCTCCCGCCCCTGGCAATCGACGAGCAATTGACCGATCGTATCGCCCGGACTTTGCCCGAATTGCCCGAGGAAAAGAGGGGCCGGCTGATCAGGGAATACGGGTTGCCCCCCTACGACGCCCAGGTTCTGACTGTTTCCGCTGAGCTCGCCGACTACTTTGAGGCGTGTTGCGCCCTCTATCCAGGACCCAAGGCGGTGAGCAACTGGATCATGGTGGAACTCATGCGTGAGCTGAATCGTGAGAATCGTGATATCGCCTCCTCCCCGGTCAGCCCGAAGGGCCTGGCCGCCATGCTGAAGATGATCGATGACGGGGTGATCAGCGGAAGGATCGCCAAGAGGGTCTTCATCTCAATGTACAGAACGGGAAAAGACGCCTCCCGGATCGTACAGGAGGAGGACCTTATCCAGATAACCGATACCTCGTGTCTTGAGGAAACGATCGATGAGGTGCTCGCTGCGCATCCGGAAACTGTGGCGGATTATCGGAAGGGGAGAAAGGAGGCGGTGGGATTCCTGGTGGGACAGGTGATGAGGATGACCAAGGGAAAGGCCAATCCCAGGCTGGTGAACGAAATCCTGGTCAAAAAACTCGAACAAGGGGAATAGAGGCCATTCATGTCGCTCTACCATGCATCGGAACAACTCAAGAGACAGAGACCTCGAAGACGCCTCGCAAAGGCCTCCGTTATTACCCTCCTGATTCTGACGGCCCCCTGCATACTGCTCTTGGGATATCTGGTGTCCACATTGACACGGGCCCGGCAAACCCTTCCTCCGGCGGATACCACAATGGTATATCCTGATGCAAATGTCTCCCTGATCCAGGCTGCATCCTCTCCGGAGACCTCGGGTATCGTTATCGAGGGTCCTCCGCCCCCTCCATCCTATTCCCAGCTTTACCGGGACGGTACCATCAAGGATGGAGAGAGCATCTACCAGTGCCTGCACCGGGAAGGCATAGCCGACCGAACGATTCACCTCATCACCAGCAAGCTTAATCCCCTATTATGTTTTCGCTCCCAGAGCCGACCCGGTGACATATACCGGTTGAGCCTTACCGAGCAGGGTGAGGTCGAGCGGTTTGAGTATCAGAAGAGCCCACTGGAAATCTACTGCCTGAGCAAGGATCAAGGGAACAACTGGAATGCATGGCGGGAGGACATAAAGATTGCGAAGTATTGGGTGGGCATATCCGGGGAAATCAAGGGTTCGCTCTTTACCACCATGCAGGATGCAGGGTATCCCGTATCCCTGGCGTTGCAGTTTGCGGAGATCCTCGAGTGGAAGATTGATTTTCAGCATGAGGTGAGGGAGGGAGACCGCTTCAGAATGGTTTTCGAGCGCTATTTCAGGGGTGACGAGCCGATAGGGTACGGCAGGATCCTGGCAATACAGTATGAAGGACAGGTTGCAGGGACATTGAAGGGATTCTACTTCCGGGACGAAGACAGGGGAGGCTACTATGATCCCGAGGGCGTATCCCTGCGGCAGGCATTCCTGAGGGCACCATTGAGTTACAAGTACATAAGCTCGGGATACAGTCATCACCGCAGGCATCCCATCCTGGGAAGCGTGCGCCCGCACCTGGGGATCGATTTCGCTGCCCCGTACGGTTCTCCGGTGTGGGCGGTGGCCGACGGGGTGGTCCTTTCCACCTCGTATGATAAGTATAACGGGAACCAAATAAAACTGAGACACATGAACGCATATATCACTTACTACAATCACCTGTCCGGTTTTGCACGGGGATTGAAAAAGGGGGTTCGGGTAGTCCAGAAACAGGTGATCGGGTATGTGGGAACCACGGGTCTCTCCACCGGCCCCCATCTGGACTACCGTGTCAAAAAGGGTGCCCGGTTCATCAATCCCTTGAAGGAGCAGTACCCATCGGGGAAACCGCTGAAGAGAAATATGCTGCCCCAACTTCGAGCGGTGATGGCCGATCTGGGCCCGTTGTTGCAGGGGCAGGAAGATACTACCCGGGTTCTGGTGGCCGAGATGAGTGCCTCCGAGGTGGGGCATCCGACTCTGTGAGTCATTCCCCGCTCCCTATTGTTCCAGGATGTCTCCGTATTTCTGGAGCCGATAGCGAAATGAACGAAAGCTCAAATTGAGCAACTCCGCGGCCTTGCTCTTGTTTCCCTGGGTTTTCTTGAGCGCCTGGGAAATGAGCCGGGTCTCCATTTCGGTGACCGCCTTTTCCAGGTCGACCCCCTTTTCCATGTCAAAGCTCGATGATTGATAGGGGGGATGGATGGGATAGAGGACGTTGTCCGGCAGGTCCTCAGGCCGGAGTGATTTTCCATTGCCAAGGGCAACGGCCCTTTCGATGACGTTTTCCAACTCCCGCACATTGCCGGGCCAGTGGTAATTGGAGAGTATCCGAACGATCTCGGAGGAAGGCATGGTATCCATATCGAGGAATCCATTTTTTTTCGCATAGATATCAAGGAAATGGGCCACCAGGAGAGGGATATC
This sequence comes from bacterium, assembly GCA_049472355.1. Lineage (GTDB taxonomy): Bacteria > SZUA-182 > SZUA-182 > DTGQ01 > JAFGSM01 > JBLIRM01. The sequence goes on from JBLIRP010000080.1 coordinate 3,357, forward strand.
ACCGATCCTCTCCCTCAGGGGCGGAAGGCAGACAGGGATCACGTTGAGACGGTAGTAGAGGTCCTCCCTGAAGGTCCCTTCCTGGACCGCCTCCTGCAAATCCTTATTGGTCGCTGCAATGATGCGCACGTCAACGGTGATCCCCTCGGTTGCCCCAACCCTGCGGATCTCCTGATCCTGGAGTACCCTCAGGAGCTTGACCTGCAGGGAAAGGGGGGTGGAGGCGATCTCGTCCAGGAATATGGTGCCCTTGTGCGCGGCTTCAAAGAGCCCCTTCTTATTGTGGATCGCCCCGGTAAACGATCCCTTCACATGACCGAAAAGTTCGCTCTCCAGGAGCCCTTCAGGCATACCGCCGCAATTGACGCTTACAAAGGACTCGTTCCGTTGGGCGCTGTGGAAGTGAATGGCCCGCGCCACCAGCTCTTTGCCTGTGCCGCTTTCACCCGTTATCAACACCGTACTCCGGCTGTTGGCAATCTTCTGGATGAGGGCGAATATCTCCCGCATCTGGCTGCTCTTGCCCAGGATGTTTCCCAGCTTGTATTTCGTGGAAAGCTCCCGCCTGAGGATGACATTTTCCTCCTGAAGGCGCTTCTTCTCCAGGGCATTGTGGATCACCAGCTTTATCTCCTCGTTATTCTTGAAAGGCTTGGTCAGGTAGTCGTAGGCCCCCTCCTTGATTGCCTGCACAGCGGTCTTGGTGGATGCGTAGGCGGTGATCATGATCGCAAGGGTCTCCGGGCTGATCTTCCTGATCTCCCTCAATACACTTAATCCGTCCATACCCGGCATCCGAATATCGATGACGGCCAGATCAAAGGCCTCATTCTGGGCAAGGGTGATCCCCTCCTTGGGGGTGTTTGCGAACTTGACCCGGTACCCTTCACGTTTGAGCATAATGGCGAGAAACTCGCACATGCTCCGTTCGTCGTCTATGATCAGTATGGAGTTCACTGTGGTTTTCCCTCACCCTGTTCGTCAGGCACTCATATCATACTGTATACTATGCCACATATTCTCCCCTCGATCAAAATCCCTACGGGCTGGAGAGCAGGGAAAGATAGATCCGAAAGAGGCTCCCCTGTCCCGGTTGGCTCTCCACCTCGATTTTGCCTCCATGTGCCTCAATCACCCGATAGGCGGTGCAGAGCCCCAGCCCTGTTCCCCGTTCCTTTGTGGTGTAGAAGGGGTGAAACACCCTCGGAAGGTGTTCCCTGGTAATCCCCACCCCCGTATCCTGGAATTCTATGACCTTGTATGATTTGTGTTTATTGTCTCTGGTACGGCCTTTCACCGAAAGGGTGCCCCCTTCAGGCATGGCCTGACAGGCGTTTATTGCAAGATTCCAGAATACCTGTTTCATCTGGTTGGCATCGAGGTTCAGGATCGTATGCTCCTCTTCCAGATCGGTGACGATGGAGATGGTGTGATTGAAATCCTCACCGTTTTTCAGCATGGTCAGGGTGTCATCGACCAGGGAATTGATATCGCAGGACTCCAGTCTAAGTGGCCGTGGCCGGGCATAGGTGAGAAAATCATTGATGACGTTGTTCAGGTGTGTTGACTCCCTGATCACAATATTCATCAGGGTTGTTTGCTCCTCATCCAGGGTGAGTCCCTCGGCAAGGAGCTGGATGGAACCCTTGATTGAGGCGAGGGGGTTGCGCAGTTCGTGGGCCATGCCTGCACCCATGCCCCCGATGGTCGCCAGGATGTCGGCCTGTTTTATCTGGTCCTCCATCTTTTTGAATTCGGTGAGGTCCTGAAAGCTGGTGATCGTTCCCTTGGTATTGCCCTGTGCATCCTGAATGGGTGCCAGATTCAGCCCGATAAAGCAAGGCCCGCGTTCACCGCAATTGACAAACTCGTTATAGGAGATGGTTTGTTCCTCCTCGATCACGGTAAGGACCTTAGGGAAATCGATCGGGAAAAAGAGGTCGTTCCAGTAAAGGGATTGCCCCTCGATATCGTTGATGCACAGGATCTCCAGGGCGGCCTTGTTGGCGAGGGTGATCTTTCCGTTGATATCGGTAATGACGAGCCCCGAACGGATGTTTTTGAGCACATCCTCGTTGAAGGCCCTCAATTCCATGAGATCTTCCTTGCTGGCGGTGAGCTCCTGGTCGATCTTTCTTGTTGATTCGGCCAGATAACCGCTGAGAAGGGCAATGAGATAGAAGCCGCATATGTTGACAAAGATGGTATAGAAGACGTATCTGCTGCTGAGGAGTCCTGCCGCAAGGGTCCCTCTCGAAGGCAGGGAGAGGATGCCGAAGTATTGGAGGTCGAGGAGCATTCCATAGAGAATGCTGCTCATCGAGGCGATGATGAGGCTTCCCCTGCGTGAAAGGACGATGCTTGTGGTGATGATGGTGATGATGAACATGAAGGAAAAGGGGCTCTCAATGCCTCCGGTGAGGTAGACCAGGCACGACTCTATGAGTACGTCCGCAACCAGTTGAATATAGGCGAGCACGACGAGATTGTTCATGGAATAGAAGAGCACCGCGTAGAGGATGGTGAGGAGGTAGGTGACGGCAATGAGGAGGTAGTAGGGATTAAGACCCGATCGTGCGTGTCGGATCTGGACGATGCTGATGGAGCCGAGGAGAATGGTGAGTATGATCACCCGCAGTATCATGAGCCATAGTATCTTGCGGCGCAGGTATGCGTTTCCCTGCTGTTCCTCAAGCCGTCCCGTCGTGTCCATATGCCCCTCGCGTGTGCCCCTTCCTGCCCCTGATGGTGTCCGGCACTATCCGATGAGATTTGCCAGGCCGAATATCGGCATGTACATGGCAATCAATATAAACCCGACCGATCCTCCCAGGAAGACCATCAGCAGAGGTTCAAGCATTGCCGTGAGAGACTCCACAGCGGCGTTGACCTCATCATCGTAGAAATCCGCGATCTTCCCGAGCATGGTATCCAGGGCGCCCGTGCTCTCACCGATGGATATCATCTGCACCACCATTGGGGGGAACACCTTTGTTTCGCCGAGCGGCTCGGCAATGGTTTTTCCTTCGCTGATAGATGTTCGGCTGGACATGATGGCGTTTTCGATCACCTTGTTCCCTGCGGTTCGCGCCGTGATTTCCATGCCGTCGAGGAGGGGGACGCCGCTGCTCATCAGGGTCCCCAGTGTCCTGGTGAATTTGGCGATCGACACCTTTTGAAGAAGATTGCCGAATATCGGAGACTTCAGAAGCAGTGTGTCAAAAAAAAGCTTTCCCTTTGCCGTCTTGTTGACTTGCTTGATGGTGACGAATACGGCGATAATGACTATCAGGATACTCAAACCTCCCCATCCGCCGAGGAAATCACTCATTGCGATGACGATACGGGTGGGCAGGGGGAGGGTCCCCCCGAAGCTGGTGAAAAGGTCCGCGAACTGGGGGATGACGAAGACAAGGAGTCCCGCCACCACCACCACGGCCACCACGAGGATGACGATCGGGTAGGTCATGGCAGCCTTGACCTTCCGCTTGAGTGCCATTGCCCGTTCCATATATCCGGAGAGCCTCTCCAGAATGGTGTCGAGGATACCGCCTGCCTCTCCTGCCTCCACCATGTTTACGTACAATTGGTCAAACACCTTCGGGTATTTGCGCAGTGCGTCGGCAAAGGTGCTCCCGCCTTCCACGGTCATCTTGATGTCCTTGATGGTCTTGGCCAGCTCCGGGTTTTCCGTCTGCTGCGCGAGGATGTCGAGGCTCTGGACGAGGGGGAGCCCGGCATCGATCATGGTAGCGAACTGGCGGGTGAATACGATCTTGTCCTTTTCCTTGACCTTCGCGCCGAACCCGGGTATTTTTATGGTGATCTCCGTGGGTTTCTTTTTCACCTGGGTGGGAATGATGGCCTGACGCCTCAATTCGGCCATTACCAGCTCTTTGCTGTTACCCGTTATCTCGCCTTCGACCTCTTTGCCCTGCAGGGTCCTGCCCTTATATTTGAATACCGGCATATCTTTTCCCCTTTTTTCCCCGTTATTATATCATTTATATCATTCGTACAAGCGTGTTTTGAATCATATTTGCCATCTCTTCCGGATAGGTTGAATGGCCCATGGCATTCTCCTTGGATATGATGCCCTTTTGATACAGGTCAAACAGCGCCTGATTCATGGTCTGCATTCCATGCCGTGCCTGCCCCGCCTGCATAATGCTGTAAATATGGTGGATATGGTTTTCCCGTACCTGGTTCCGCACCGCGGCGTTGGGAATAAGGATCTCCAGGGCCAGGGCCCTCCCGTCTTCGAGCTGCCGGGGAATCAACTGCTGGGCGAGGATTCCTTCCAGGACAAAGGAGAGCTGGGTCCGAATCTGGTTCTGTTGATGGGGCGGAAACACATCGATAATCCGGTTGATGGACTGGACGCATGAATTGGTATGGAGGGTCGCCAGGGTGAGATGCCCGGTTTCCGATATGGTCAACGCAGCCTCTATGGTTTCCAGGTCCCTCATCTCTCCGATCAGCACGATGTCGGGGTCCTCCCTGAGCGCGGACCGGAGTGCGTGCATGAAGGAATGGGTGTCTGCGTGCAATTCCCGCTGATTCACAACGCACTGCTTGTGGGAATGGAGATACTCGATGGGATCCTCTATGGTAATGATATGCTTATGGTGATGGGTATTGATCCAGTCGATCATCGCCGCCAGCGTGGTTGATTTTCCGCTTCCCGTAGGCCCGGTCACCAGGATGAGGCCCCTGGTCTTTTCGCATAAGGTGGTGACGATTGAGGGTATCCCCAATTCCTCGAACGTGGGGATGTAGATGGGGATGCTCCTCACGGCCATTGCCAGGGCGCCGCGCTGGAAGAATATATTCGCCCTGAAGCGGCTCAGCCCGTTGATTCCGAACGAGAGATCCAGCTCGAGATCGGTGTCGAGTTTCTTTTTTTGATCCTCGTTCAGCACGCTGAAGACCATGTTCCTGATGGCCTCATTGGTCAGGGGAGGGTGGGAGGAGGGGATGATGTTCCCGTCCACGCGCACCTGGGGAGGGATGCCGCTGGTGAGGTGGAGATCGGATGCCCGCATGTGAAGCATCTCGTGGAGTAACTGGGTCAACTCTGTCATCTATATACCCTCGAACCTGTCCAATCTATGAATGATAATGTCTTTTTTTTCTCTATTACAGGCTGTTATGCGGTTACACTGAGTACCTCGTCAATGGTGGTCGTGCCCTCTTTAACCTTCATCAAACCGCTCTGCCTCAATGTCCTCATACCCTCTTGTATGGCGAGGTTCCTGAGTTCCTCGGTGGATCCCCCACGCACAATCAATTCCCTGATCGGGTCGGTCATCTTCATCACCTCATAGAGGGCAAGCCTTCCCTTGTATCCGGTGTTCCCGCATTTTGAACATCCCTTCCCCTTGTAGATCTCGATGCCGTTATTTATGTCGAGATCGGAGAAACCCAGTCGGCGAAGGAGCTCGGGAGGCACATTAATCTTCTCCTTGCATTCGCTGCAGATCTTTCTGGTGAGCCGCTGGGCGAGCACCAGGACCACGGCGGAGCTTACCAGAAAGGATTCCACCCCCATGTTCAAGAGACGCATGATGGTGCTCGGTGCGTCATTGGTATGGAGGGTCGACAGCACAAGGTGTCCGGTAAGTGCTGCCTTGACGCCGATTTCAGCGGTTTCCAGGTCGCGTATCTCACCCACCATAACCACGTCCGGGTCCTGCCGCAAAAAGGAGCGGAGCGCCGCGGCAAAGTTGAGCCCTATGTGTTCGTGGATATGGACCTGATTGATCCCCTGGAGATTGAACTCCACCGGATCCTCGGCGGTCATGATGTTGGTCTCCTCGTCATTCAACTGGTGCAATGCGGAATACAGGGTGGTGGTTTTCCCGCTTCCGGTAGGGCCGGTCACCAGGACCATGCCGTAGGGACTCTTGATGGCCTCCTGGAATTTTTCCAGATCGTCGGGTTCAAATCCCAGCTTGGTCATATCGAGCTGGAGATTGGATTTGTCCAGGAGCCGCAATACCACCTTTTCCCCGAAGAGGGTGGGGAGCACCGATACACGGAAATCCATGGCCGCGTTTTTCCCCAGTTTCAGCTTGATCCTTCCGTCCTGGGGCAGGCGTTTTTCAGCGATATCCAGCTTGGACATGATCTTTATGCGGGACACCACCGCATTCCTGATCTTCGGCGGCAGCCCCATCACCTTTTTAAGGACACCGTCGACGCGGAGGCGGACCCGGAATGACTTTTCATAGGGCTCGATATGGATATCGCTCGCCTTGATATTGACGGCCTTGAGCAGTATGCCGTTGACCAGTTTCACTATGGGGGCGTCCGCCTCGGTGAGGGAGTCCTGTGACGTCTCCTCTTCCACTACCTCTACATTGTCGAGGGCCCCCTTGACGATATTATCGAAATCCCCGACCTCTATGATATCCTCCTGGGGTTCCTGGATCTCTTCATGACGGGCTACGCCGCCCTCTTCTTCCCGATAATCAAAGACATCCAGGCTCGCTGGTCTCGCTTTTTTATAGCATCGCTCAAATGTCTGGTCAAAAAGGGATTCAGTGGTCACCACCGTTTCGATATGGAATCCAGTGGAAAAGCTTATGTCATCGATGGCAACATAGTCGGTCGGGTCAACGATGGCGATGGTCAAGGTGTCTCCCAGAAGATTCAAGGGCATGAAGCGGTATTTCTTTGCCAGGGCGGCGGGAATCAGTTCGATGATATCGGGTTCGATGTCGAAGTTACGCAGGTCAACGCTCGGCACACCCAACTGCTTGCTGAGGTAAAAGAGGGCATCCTCTTCTTTCAGATAACCGAGTTTAGTAAGGATGTTGGCGATGCGGCCTCCGGTCCTTTTCTGTTCATCCAGGGCCTTGAGCAACTGCTCCTGTGTAATGATGTTTGCCTGGACAAGAATCTCTCCCAAACGGGCCTTCATAAAGATATTCCTTATTTTTTAATTCATTACGCATGTCATAATGTTAGCCTGACTCCATCAAGGTGTCAAGGAGACAAAGATTTGCTTGTTTTCTAAATCGGAAGAATTGGGTTTTAAAAACGAATCAAAGGGTGATCATTTCGCAGATGTCATCCACGGGAATCGGCCGGGCGAGGATCAATCCCTCTCCGAACCGGCAATCGATCAGTGATCCGAAATGCCGGGCCCGGGATTCCACATGAAAACCGAAGTCTCTGGAGAAAGTCGATGCGTGCGGGGCACCAGGCGGGGTGTCATGGAACAGGGATTTATAAATCCTTGCTGCTTCCATCTTCCCCTCAAACGAGGAGGTTATGTTGACGACGATCTGGGGGATGATCGGCCGGGCGGTCGGATAGTAGAGGATCCACGACGGCTTGTACGGTTTGGCCGAGGTCTCTTCATCGGTGAATCCGGCGATTTCAACCGCCTTGTGAATGATCTGAATGGTGAAGTGGTGGAGGGGTGTCCAATCCTCCCAATGGGGTGCCAGGATGATATCCGGGTTATAGAGGCGGAGGCAGTCCGCCAGAATCCGCGCGCACTCCCGATTCACGTGGAAAGGGAAATCGCCCAAATCGAGATTGGTGCGATCGGACACGTGCAGGATCGCCGACGCCTCCTTTATCTCTTTACCGGGCGCTTCGGGATTGCCTGGGATCTCCAAGCCTCCACCGGTGAGATCGCAAATGACCGTCGTATACCCCCGGAGTGCCATTTTCAGGAGAATGCCGCCGACCCCGATTTCGACATCACCCGGACGGGTCCCTATGGCGAGGATGTCGACATGTTGACCCAATGGCAATTGAGCATTCATATGGTAGCGAGCCCTTCCATCGTATCCCCCTATTCAATGGTGGCGTCATAAAACATGCCGGTGTGCGTGGAGATGAGGTTTTCCTGCATCACGTCGCTTCATGTATGACCAATGGTATCAAATTATAAGTGGTTGCTCAATATTAAGGCAAGGACAACTTGATATCCCCGCTTCTTTCCGCATGATAAGCCTGGTTTTGGGGCTCCGCTGCGCTGCGCCGGGCAAAGGTTGGTTGGAATCGGGGGCCTTTGGGTGAGCGGAAGAGGTTCATAGTGGCTCCGCTTCGCTGCGCCCTAACGAAGTTTGGTTAGTGGCTCCGCTTCGCTGCGCCCTGGCAAGCTTGGGTGCTCCGCCCTGGCAAGCTTGGTTGCTTCGCCCTGGCAAGCTTGGGTGCTGCGTAACGGAAGGGATCTTTATTCGCCCAATATAAACGGTTACTATTACTACGGTAACTGCTGCATGGAAAGGTTGTATGGAAAAGGTGTGGTAATCGGCAAAAGCACGGACCCTTGCGCCATGAGCGATTTTTGTGCCTTACATCCACATTATGGTGCTCTCCCTAACAATCAGGCGTAGCAGCCGGTCATTTTTTTGACTACTCGTGCAGAGGGCGCATAAGGGGTTCCGTTTCATACTACTGTTTCAGCACCATGACAAAGGAGGGGTTACACTATGGAGCCATAAGGGGGGAGTATGAGTTAGGAACCGACAACACCATGATCATGTTTTTACAAAGGAGGTTACTCGTATGACTATCAGACGGAGTCTTATGATCGTTGCATTGGCAATTTTGGTTTCAGGACTATTGATCGTCAGTGCCCGCTTGCCCCTGGCACAAGCCCAGACGGCAACCCAGCCCACATTGACCAGCCTTCCATTCTTTCCCATGATGGGCGGCATGATGGGCGGCATGATGGGGATGGGCGGTCTCAATCCCTGGCTTTATTCGAGCCTGAGCGGGCTGGACACCAGCAGCCTGGGCAGCTTTCCCTATTATGGTATGATGGGCGGCATGATGGGGATGGGTCGCTTCAATCCCTTGCTGTACTCGGGCCTGAGCGGGCTGGACACCAGCACTCTGGGCACCTCCTTCCCCTATTATGGTATGATGGGCGGCATGATGGGGATGGGTCGCTTTAATCCCTTGCTGTACTCGGGCCTGAGCGGCTTGGATACCAGCACTCTGGGCACCTCCTTCCCCTATTATGGTATGATGGGCGGTATGATGGGGATGGGTCGCTTCAATCCCTGGCTGTACTCGGGCCTGAGCGGCTTGGACACCAGCAGCCTGGGCACCTCCTTCCCCTATTATGGGATGATGGGCGGTATGATGGGGATGGGCGGCTTCGGGCATTTAAATCCGTTCTTGTTCAACAGCCTTTTTAATACAACAACAGCGACGACCCCGACCACATAATGAGGGATTGTCGTTACGAAACGACGGGTGCATAGGCTGACCAGCCGGGCACCCTGCCGTAAATAGTTTTGTCCGATACGCAAGGGGCGGTCATCATGACGATGACCGCCCCTTTTTTTCCTGTCCGTTTGCCCTGCCCTGAACAGTATGTTACCATTTCACCTGTGCCGGCCTGGTGCGAACGCTCACCTGCGTATCCGAATCCTTCCGTGCGCAGTCGCGCTATGGACGAGTTTCTTTGAGGACCGGGGGAGTAACCGATGCCGATAAAGGTGATCCTTTTTGACCTGGGCAATGTCATCGTTTTTGTCGACCACATGCATATCTGTGCGAAGATCGCCGCATGGGGCGGAAAACCGGCTGACATTTACCACTATATATTTGAAGAGAGGATCGAGGAGGCGCTTGACCGGGGTGAGATTACCCCTGTGCGTTTTTTTGACGCCATCAAGGAGCGGTTCAATCTCCCTCTTGACTATGATGACTTTCTGAAGGTGTGGTCGAGCGGGTTCGTTCCCAACCGGGAAATCATTCCCTTGATCGAGGAATTGAAATCCCGGTACCGACTCTCGCTCCTCTCAAACACCAATCAGGCCCATTTTGAAGCTATTCGGAGGGACGTACCGATCCTTTCGACATTCGACACCTTTTTCCTTTCATACGAGATGGGGCTGCGCAAGCCGGATCCTCGTATCTATGAGAGGGCTCTGGAGGCGTTGCACATCATGCCCGGGGAGTGCGTTTACATAGATGATAGTGAATCCTTCGTGCAAGCCGCCCGGGGCCTGGGTATCCGAGGGGTGATATTTTCCGGCGTACCGGATCTGAGAAGGGAACTAAAAAGAGAGCTGTCAACCTGCAGGACGGAGAGACGGAAATCCGCTCGTCATCCTGCAGGCGTATGATCATCAGAGTACCAGGGGACCTGACCGGCCCCTCATCGTTTAGGGCCTCAGCCAAAGCCGAACCGCGGAAGACAACCGCCTTTGGATGATGATTTTTTTGTAAACGTCACAGTCCCTAATTGCCTGGTGACCTTTTTCGATTTGCATTCAGGACAGCAGGGGATTTCCCGATCATCCATGGTATAAAAGTATTGTTCGAATGTGTGGCCGCAATCATTACAATGAAATGAGTACATTGGCATCTGAATCATCTCCTCTATGTGTCCCTATGGTGTTTAATACAGGTGCTCTGAAATCCCTTTCTATATATATCGGCACAAAGTAACTTAATATTTAAATATATATTAATATGCTAATAAACAATTGTCAAATTAATCATCGATTGAATGCAGTCAGGACCTCACATCCCGCTGTGGCTCATGCAAGGAGGTCCATGTAATTACTACCGGAGGTATTGGGCGCATGAAAAAGAAGATAATGCATTACAAGGAACTCGAGGAGGCGAGGGTGCGACTGGGCCTCGACGAGCGTGCAACCATGCAGGAGATCAAGACCGCGTACCGGCGGATGGCCCGGATGTTTCATCCGGATGGAAAGAAGGATGCCGGGGGAGAGGGGGGGGATACCATGAAGGAGATCAACGAGGCGTACGGTCTCATCATTGAATACTGCAAGGGGTATCGGTATTCCTTTTCACGGGAGGATTTCGAGCGCAATTACCCCGAGTTGAACTACCAGGAACGCTTCAAGGATGACTGGTTAGGGTCCTGAAACCTTCCATGAGATTCATGCATACCCCCCTGGGGCCACAAACACATCCCGCTGAGGGAATGTCTCTCGAAGATCCCGCTGCCTCTTCCATGGGGATCGATCAAAACCGCCTATTATTCTTATAAGAGTCAACCCCACTTTACAAAGATGGATCATTGGTGTATACCTTTATTCATATAATATTTGATCCTTGATAAAGAACTATAAACTTATTTTTTCCATTGATGAAAAATAAAATTTGACGATATAAAAAAAAGAAGATGAAATGCATATAAAATATTATTTGATTTCTAATAGGTCATATATTATAATAGTGATATAAATTTCCGTAATGCCACAATCAACGAGTACCATTTGGATAGGAGAAGAACATGCACAGGGGAAAAAATCCTTTCCGTTTTGGTGAGGCGGTGACCGGAGAATACTTTGCAAATCGGAAGAAGGAGATCAATGACCTCATTGATTCCCTCAATCGTGGTGAGCATATCTTTGTTTATGCCCACCGGCGGTTGGGCAAAAGCTCACTGGTGACGAATGCCCTTTCCATCATGAATAACCAGAATGCGGTCATTCCGATCTATGTGGATCTTCAGCGGGCGACCTCCTGCGCGCAGTTTCTCGAGGTCTATGCCATGGCCATCAGTGAGACCATGTTCGCATTAAAGGAACGGCTTGAAAAGATCGCCACCTTTTTCAAGCGCATTGTTCCGAGCTTTGAGATCGGGGGAGAAGGGCAGTGGAGGATCAGGTTTGATTTCTCGAAGACCTCCGAAAACATTCATAGTGCCCTTGAGGAGATCATTGATCTTCCCCAGGTGATGGCTGAGGAGTATAGCAAGAAGGTGGTGGTGGTGCTCGATGAATTTCAGGAGGTGGAAGGTTTGCACGGAGGGGGGTTTGAGGAGCTCCTGAAGCCGTTCATTGTAAAGCATTCCAGGGTGAACTACGTCTTTATCGCGAGCAAGATCCACATCGCCACCAGGATGTTCACCGATTCCCGCCGCCCCTTTTACAAGATGGCAAGATTGTATCCGCTCCCTCCCATCGACCCCGAATCCATGGTGGAGTTCATCCGTGAACGGTTCGAAACCACATCGAAAAGTATTCCTCGCCATATTGCCGAGCAGCTTGTCGCCGTGTCCCAGAATATCCCCTACCATATCCAGATGCTTGCATGTCATCTCTGGCAGATCGCCCACAAGGATATCACCGAACAGACATTGTTGTTTGCAATCGATCTTGTCATCTACCATCAGGGTGAGCTCTATTTCAGTTGGTATGACTCATCGAGCCACCATCAAAGGGCCGTGTTGCGTGCCCTGGCAAAGACAAAGGAGATGTTCTCACAGGATACGATCATAAAGTACAATCTCGGTTCCGCATCCAGTGTGCAGGCCTCCTTAAAGGCATTGATCAGAAACGGGCTTGTCCAGAAGGACAAGGACGGGTACAGGATCAGCGATCCGTTCTTCGAGCGGTGGCTTCAGCGGACCTGACCAACCAAGCTTGCCAGGGCGTAGCGCAGCGGAGCCACTAACCAAACTTTGTTAGGGCGGAGCGCAGCGGAGCCACTATGAACCTCTCCCGGTTACCTCACAGGCCGAGACTTCACCACCCAAGCTTGCCAGGGCGTAGCGCAGCGGAGCCACTATGAACCCCCCCCGGCAACCCAAAGGGCCGCGACTTCACCAACCAACCTTGCGCAGCGCAGCGACCTTACCCACCCAAGCTTGCCAGGGCGCAGCGCAGCGGAGCCACTATGAACCCCCCCGGTTACCTCACAGGCCGCGACTTCACCCAACCAAACCCTGTCAGACCAACCTATTAACTCACCCTCCAGCAAGACAGTGAGCAATTGCCCCTCTTCGGTCATTTTTTCTTTATTTTCCGATAATTAAATATGAAACATGCACGGGTATTTTGTCCGCACATCACACAAATCATCTTCCCTTCTTCCTTCCTGAATGGGTGGGGTGCAGGCCTGTTCAGGCCGACGGATTCATGGCGTCAACGGAGTCCCTTGGCAATGGAGAGAATGAGCAGCGGTGGAGGATGCCAGGGGCAATGGGTCATTCGAATATGAACAACAGGGACATACGTGAGGCTGCGCGGGTCAAGACAAGGATACCCATCCGGTACCACAAGGTATCGGACGGCATTGTGGAGAATGAATCACATGAATCCCTTTCCAAGGATATCAGCACGAATGGGGTGCTCTTTGAGGTCCCGGAGCTCTTGTGTCTTGGGCAACGGTTGAAGCTGTTCTTTACCATTCCGGGAATCGATCACGAGGTGTGCATTCTTGGAAAGGTCGCCCGGATAGAAGAGATACATTTCGGCCACACCTACGATATCGGGGTAAGGTTTGAGCAGATCGACGGTGGTGACCGTGAAAGGATAAAGCGGCATATAGAGACGGTGGACATCGTTCGGCTCCTCAACCTGGCGCACAGCGAGAGGGCATCCGATCTGCATCTCACCTATGGCCGGCCGCCGATCTTGAGAATCTGCGGGCACCTCGTGCCCCTCGATATGGAGGCATTGTACAAGGATGATCTCAAGGCGCTTATCTACAGTATTCTCAGCGATGAGCAGATAAAACGATTCGAGAAATGTAAGGAGCTGGATTTTGCATTCTCCCCCGACCCGGAAAAGAGGTTCCGGGTCAATATCCACATGCAGCGGGGAAATGTGGAGGCGACCTTTCGGACGATCATGCCCGGAATCAGGTCGATAGCCGAACTCGGCCTTCCGGATGTGGTTGCCGATCTTGCCCGCAAGCGGAAAGGGGTCGTCATCATCGCAGGACCCACCGGCGCCGGCAAGACCACCACCCTGGCGGCGATGGTCGACCTCATCAATACGGAAAGGGAGTCGGTGATTATCTGCCTGGAGGACCCGATTGAGTATGTCCATCAAAATAAACGAAGCATTATTAAACAGAGGGAGATCGGAACCGATACCGCCTCGTTCTCAACGGCCCTCAAGGAGGCGCTGCGCCAGGATCCGGACGTGATCCTCATTGGGGAACTCCAGGATTCAGAATCGGTGCAGACCGCCATCACCGCTGCGGAGACCGGGCACCTGGTGCTCACCTCCATGCATGCACCGAATTGCATCCAGGTGATCGACCGGATCAT
>JBLIRP010000081.1:0-17208 GCA_049472355.1 bacterium
TCTCCAACCGTGGTTGTACGGGCTGTCCCAGTACTCGAAGTTATCGACGAGGATGTCTCCCTCGCCCTTAAATGGATCTTCCCAGGTCGGCACCTGGAGCGGTTGACTTGAAAATGATGGAAAATTCCACAGCGGCGGGAAACCGAAACCCACCTGGGCTATGGCTGTTGATCTGACCATCACAAATGCCAAGGTCACAACCAAGCAAACCATCAAGGTTTTCATTGCATGTTTCATATCTATGCACCTCGCTTTATAAGGATAATCATAGTCAATTATTGCAAAAGTGTCCACGCCAAATAGAAACTTGGATCACCGTACGAATACGTCGGATAATCGAACCGCGCATAGGGGATCGGGGTACCTGGCAAGGTGGTGTACGGGAACGTCGTCTGATATGGGGACCCGAAGTACGGAAAGGTCGGAATACCGAGCGTATTGTACGCCGTGCTCACATCAGGGGTAAGGAACGGGGTGAACGGGGCAAAACCGAGCAGGTAGCCGTTGATCGTGTTGAAATAGCCGTAACTAGGGTAGTAAAGCGGGTTCGTATAATAATACGATGTGGGAAAAACCTGAGCCTGAGCCATCGGTCCCATAACAAGGACAGCACCGATTGCCAGGACAGCCACAAGCACCCACATTCTCACAAACCTGAAATTATCCATAACCATCTCTCCTTCAATTCTAAAAGATAAAATTGAAACTACAAAACAGAAAGTTTGCAAGACCTTTGGCCTTGTTCGAATCACCTCCCATCACAAGGAAAATTTGGGCTTGTCACCACGTTAACATTACAAGCCGGAACCATGCTTACAAAAAGGAAAATTTCTCACCCCCTTTTTAATTCCTTAAATAATTTGAACAATATAAACACCTTTGTGTATAAATCAAAAAAGAAAAAATCCAAATCCGATTGCAGATTATTATTCTCTATAGAAATTACACCCTTTAGACGAAAAAAATCGGATAAAACTTACGGCGTATTTTATGGCTGTAATTCCCCTTTTTTTTCTTATCCCGACGCAATTATAAGGCCCGTCACAAAGGATCTCAAGACATATACATACTCATATTCTATTATATACCAAACTATTTATTATGTAAAGGGATGAAAGAGGATTATTTTTCATATTGTTAAAAATAATAGCAAATAATAATATAATTAGAGCATAATAAACCAATAAATTTTCATTTAATCGTAAGAAATGATTATCCGAGGATTTTTAAGTGGATTTTTAGCGGCATTTCGGAGAAATGGATGGGAACCGGCAAGGACTAAGGATGCAACCCTGGTGATAGAAGGAGGCCGATGTATGAAAAGATGTATGAAAAAAGGAATAATGATTGCCGTGCGTTTATCTTGACAATCCCCTTTAATGATGGCATAATTGATAACTTATTAATAAAAATGGAAATACGTTGTATTTTTTTACACTGTGTATCGAAAGAGAGATACGGCGAATTTCGAATCATGTAATTATCCGAATAGTCAGGTAAGGAACAGCGGAGACATTGGGAAGGAGAATCGGGCGATGTCAGAGTTTTTGATGGGAAAAAAGATAGGGATGACGCAGATCCTGAAGGATAACGGGGATGCCGTCCCGGTAACGGTTATTCAGGCCGGCCCCTGTATCGTTTGCCAGAAAAAGGTGCCTGAGAAGGACCACTATTCCGCAGTACAGTTGGGCTTTGACCCTGTCAAGCAGAGCAGGGTCAACCGGCCTCGGTCGGGCCATTTCAGCAAGGCGGGCGTGCAACCCCAGCGCTTTTTGAAGGAATTTCGCGTTGTTGAATCCGAATTGGAAGGCTACGAGGTCGGCCAGGAGGTCAGGGTGGATCGGTTCAAGGAGGGGGACTACGTGGATATCACCGGTATCTCCAAAGGGAGAGGCTTTTCCGGCGTGGTCAAGAGACATAAATTTCACGGGGCGCCCGGCTCCCACGGGACCCATGACTACCATCGCCATGGAGGCTCGATCAGCAGTTCCTCTTTCCCTTCGCGCGTTTTCAAGGGGTTGAGAATGGCCGGCCGCATGGGCGGTGATCGGGTCACCGTTCAGAATCTCAAGATCGTCGAGGTTCGGCCTGAACAGAACTGCCTGATTGTGTGCGGTGCGGTCCCGGGTGCCAACAAAGGTTTTCTTGTGATCAAGAAGGCGATCAAGAAACAGTAGCAGATGCTCAAGAAACTCTTTTCCCCCCATTCTGTAGCTGTTATCGGGGCTTCCAGGGAACAAGGGAAGGTCGGTCACGAGGTTCTCAAGAATCTGATTCTGGGTGGATTCGATGGCCATATTTACCCCGTCAATCCAAAAGCGGATAAGATCCTCGGCAAACGGTGCTTTCCGGACCTTTCGGACATAAAGGGACGGATAGATTTGGCGGTGATCGTTATCCCTGCCAAATTGGTTCCCCATGCCCTGGAAAAATGCGGTGAAAAAAAGGTCCCTGCCGCTATCGTCATTTCCGCCGGCTTTAAGGAGACCGGTAAAGACGGGGCCGGTTTTGAGCGTGAGATGCTCGAATGCGCCAGGCGGAATGATATACGAATCCTGGGTCCCAATTGCCTCGGTTTGATCAACACCGATTTCCGTCTCAACGCATCCTTTTCTCCTGACATGCCTCTGCAGGGGAGCATCGGATTCTTTTCGCAGTCGGGCGCCCTGGGGACCGCGATTCTGGACTGGGCGGTCGGGGAAAAGATCGGCTTTTCCAAATTCATCAGCCTCGGCAATAAGGCGGATATCTCCGAAATCGACATTCTCCAGGTGCTGGGGGAAGACCCTCACACCAAGGTTATCCTGGGTTACCTGGAGAGCGTGGAGAATGGATCGGAATTCATCCGAATTGCCCGGGAAATCTCCAAGAAAAAACCGATCATCATAGCAAAGGCAGGCAGCACCAAGGCGGGTGCACGAGCCGCCTCCTCCCACACCGGGAGCCTGACAGGCTCCGAGGTCGCCTTCAATGCCGCCTTTAAACAGAGCGGAATCATCAGGGCCTACTCCGTGCAGGATCTCTTTAACTATGCCCTGGCATTTGCCTATCAGCCGCTTCCCACGGGAAACAGCGTGGCTATCGTGACCAATGCGGGCGGCCCCGGCATTATGGCCGCTGATGCATGCGAGCGTTTTCATCTGAACCCGGTCACCCCGAGCAAGGACATCATCGATGAGCTGGCGGGCTTTCTTCCTCCTGCAGCAGGTTTTTTTAATCCGATTGATATACTGGGAGACGCAGGTGCGGAGCGGTACGGAAAGACGCTGGATGTGGTGGTAAAGGACCGAAAGCTGGATGGCATCATCACCATCCTCACCCCTCAGGCAATGACCGAGGTCAATCAGACCGCTGAGGTCCTGGGAGAGGTGTCCATGAACATCAATAAACCCATTCTTTCATCATTTATGGGTGCGCACAGTGTCAGGGACGGTATTGAACGGCTGGCCAAGTACAAGATCCCCAACTATATCTATCCCGAACAGGCAATAGAGGCATTCAGCAAGATGTGGGCGTATAAACAGTGGGTTGACCTGCCGGACGGCCACTACAGAAGTTTTTCCGGTGACAAGGAGCGGGTGCGCGCAGTGCTGCAGCATGCAATGCAGAATGAAACCTTGACCATGAGCGAACAGAGCGCCCGGGAGATCCTGGATGCCTACGATGTGTCCCTGCCGCGGTACGAGGTTGCCGAGACATCCGATGCCGCGGTGGAATTTGCCCGCAGCATGGGATTCCCGGTGGTGCTCAAGATCGTTTCCCCCGATATCCTCCATAAATCGGATGTGGGGGGGATACAGGTGGGGCTTCAGACCCCTGAAGAGGTGCGGCAGGCCTTCCATGACATCATCGCGCGCTGCCGCCGGTTCCTCCCCAAGGCAAATATCAGAGGAGTGGCGGTTCAGAATATGTATCAGAATGTCAGGGAGGTGATCCTGGGCATGTCCCGCGATCCGAATTTCGGCCCCCTGATCATGTTCGGCCTTGGAGGGATCTATGTCGAGGTGCTGAAGGACGTCACCTTTCGCGTCGCCCCGGTGAGCGAAGAGGACGCCAGGGGGATGATCACCGAAATCAATGCATATCCTCTATTAAAAGGGGTGAGGGGACAACGGTCTGCCGATCTGGATGCAATCGTGGAGACGATCCTGCGTCTTTCTCAGATCGCCGGTGATTTCCCCGAGATTTGCGACGCGGATATCAATCCTTTGGCGGTGATGGAGGCAGGCGAGGGTGCAATCGCCCTGGATGCCCGGTTCACCATCTGCCATTGATAAGAACGATCCGGTTAATCCATACGCAGGATATACACTGCCGGATTGAGAAAAGGGACCGATGCGGCAATTGATGCACACGAGGAGCGGAAAGAGGTTCCGCACGGCAATGCCTCTCGTTATTATCATTTAATGAGAAGAGGAGAATGCGATGATTTCTCTCTATATAGGATCAACGAGCCCATATTCCGGCAAGAGCCTTCTGTGTATGGGATTGGGGAGAAGGTTCGAAAAGGATGGATTGAGCATAAGCTACCTGAAGCCCTTCGGGACAACCCTGACACGGGTAGGGGACCAGATCACCGACGAGGATGCCATATTCGTGGAACGCGCCCTTTCCCTTGATGATCCCTTGGACTTGCTCTGCCCCGTGGTGGTGACCCAGGACATGATCATACAGGGGTACATGGGGAAGCTGGTCGGGCTCGAGGAGAAGGTGATGGAGGCGCATAAGAGACTTTCCCAGGATAAGGACCTCATCCTTATCGGGGGCGGCAAGAATATCTATGACGGGGCGTTTCTGGGCCTCTCCGGTGTATCGTTGGTCAAGAAGCTTAAGGCAAAGGCGATCCTGATCGACAAATATGAAGAAGACATATGCATTGACTGCATCCTCGCGGCCAAGGAGGCCCTGGGTGAGAGACTGCTCGGGGTGATCATGAACCGGGTCTCCGGGGAAAGCGAAGGCTGCCTCCGAAGACGGGCGGTTCCCTTCCTGGAGCAAAAGGGGATACCCGTGCTGGGGATTTTACCGTATGATTCCCTCCTTACCTCGGTGACGGTGAGGGAACTGGCTGATATATTGAACGGCCGGATCATTTGCTGCGAGGACCGGGTCGAGGATCTCGTGGAAAGCTTCAGCGTGGGTGCGATGAATGTGGACAGCGCCCTCAAGTATTTTCGGGCAAAAAAGAACAAGGCGGTGATCACCGGGGGAGACCGGTCGGACATCCAGCTTGCCGCATTGCAGACCTCCACGAAATGTATCGTGCTCACCGGCGATCTGTATCCCAATGAGATCATCATCACCCAGGCCGAGGAACGTCACGTTCCCATCATGATTGTGAAGAGGGATACCCTGAGCACCATAGAGGAGTGCGAGCGGATCCTGGGCCGGATGCGCATAAGGAATGAGCGGAAAATGCGAAGGGCCATCGACCTGGTCAAGGAGCGTATCGATTTTGAGCGCATCTATGAAAAACTCGGACTCAGCCTGGGGTGATTCCTCCCCTGATGCAGCCGGCCTGGGGGCACTCAATTGGGATCTCATCTACGAGCTGCCTGACCTTGCCGGGCTCACCGACCTCGGCATTTCACTTTCACCGGGCGAGGAGATACACCTGGGGCCGGACGCCCTCGATCCCTTGTTGAATCTCCTGGACCGTTACGGGAGGAAGAGGGCGGAATCCGGAGGGGGGCAGGCCGCCAATACGATTGTCGCCCTTGCAGGGATGGGATTCCGCACCCAAATGCTCGGCAAGGTCGGGAATGATCGATGGGGTGACCTGATCCTTGCCGGCCTCAAAGGGGTGGATGCCTCTACGGTGATCCGTGAGAACCGTTCAGGGACGTGCATTTCGATCCTTACCCCTGACGGGGAACGAAGCATGATCGCCTTTCCCAACGTGAACGACACCCTCGACTTTGGGGATATCGCCCAGGGGATACCGTCCGGGTGCCTGTTTTTACACCTCACCTCCTTTGCGGGCCCCCGCCCGCTGAAGGCACAGGTCGAACTGGTGAGGCACCTTGATGCGAGAACCCTGATAACCTTCGACCCCGGCAATCTCTATGCGGGGAAGGGATTGGATCAATTGCTGCCCATCGTCGAGAGGACGTACTGCCTTTTTGCCACCGATGCTGAACTGGAGCGCATCACCGGCCTTCGGCATCCGGAGGCCGCGGCTCGAATGCTCGATCTGGGTGTGCGCATGGTGGTGTGCAAACAGGGGGCGCGGGGGGCCTATCTCCTCGATTCCAATGGGTGTCGTCAATTTCCCGCCCTTGCGGTTGAGGTGAAGGATGTGACCGGGGCGGGGGACTGCTTTGCAGCCGGATTTCTGGCCGGTCTCATTCGGGGGGAGGATCTCGGCACGTGCGGCGTGTGGGGGACACGCGCTGCCGCCTCCTGTATCATGGGCTACGGCCGGGATCGCTATCCCGGCAAGGAGATCCTGGTGAGGGAGAATCGGGGTGAGGTGTGCTGACTATGGGCACAGGACGTACCATAGGGTGGTTTACCACGGGGAGGGATGCCGAGGCGGTGTCCCTGTTGGAGACCATTGTCGAGGGAATAGAGGAAGATGCCATCGAAGGCGAAATTGCCTACATCGCTATGAACCGGGAGCGGGGGGAGGGGACCTTCTCCGACCGGATCATCGACATGGGCCGGGAACTGGGGATCACCTGCATATGCCTTTCTTCCGATTCCTTCGAACCCGAATTGCGCAGGAAGGGCCGTACCTCGCCGCAGATCATGGCTCAGTGGCGGCATCGGTTCCACCACGCGTTGCTGCAAAGGATGAATGGTCACGTAGCGGATTTTGTGGTGCTGGCGGGGTACATGCTCATCGTGAGCCCTGAGATGTGCCGGGCACTGCACCTGATCAACCTGCACCCGGCCCCTCCCGGGGGCCCTGCGGGGACATGGCAGGAGGTGATCTGGAAGCTCATCCGGATGCGGGCCCGGGAAAGCGGGGTGCTCATCCACCTGGTCACCCCAGAGCTGGACAAGGGACCCCCCATCGCCCATTGCACCTACCGGATACGGGGCGGGGAGCTTGACAGGGCATGGCATGACATGGAGGCAAGGCTTGCCCGCACGTCCATCGATGCCATCATGAAGGAGGAGGGGGAGGATAATCCCCTCTTCCGGATGATCCGAAGCGAGGGGGTCCGCAGGGAGGTTCCCCTCCTTTTCGAAACCATTCGCTGGTTGTGCTCAGGGAGATTGAAAATAGAGGATGAAAGGGTGTATTGTGACGGCCGGGAGTGTCCCGGCGGGGTATGTCTCAATCAGGAGGTGGAACGAGCCATTGCCGGCCGTTCCTGATCCCCGCCGCATCAAAGAACGCACCATCGCGCTCCCTGCAATCACTCAATACATCGCGGGGAAGGGAAGGGGCATCCCCCTTTCCGGAGGAAACGCTCATGCCAATTTATGGCGCCGCGAAGCATGAAAATTTGATTTTGTTTTTGGAACAAAAACTGTCAATTCAAGACCTCACCCCAAGCCGCTGGCAAGCTTGGTTAACCGTATGGAGATGTGTTTCAGGTAGAACACCATGAGAGGATCATCGATACCAGGCGGCCTTGTCGCCATTGACTGCGAAGGCCCGCTCACCAAAAACGACAACGCCCTCGAGCTGGCCACCCATTTCATCCCCCGCGGGGATAGGCTCTTCACCCAGTTGAGCCGCTACGACGACATCCTGGCATTCATGGTAAAACGGCCGGGGTACCGAGCCGGGAACACCCTCAAGCTGATTTGTCCCTTCATGCGGGCATTCGGCGTGGGGAACCGAGAGGTCATCGATTTTTCCGCGCATCATATCCTGATCATGCCGGGTGCGGACACGCTCCTTCAATGGATAGCCGGGCACGGTCATGGGTTCATCATCAGCACGAGCTACCGGCCCTATATCCGGGCACTGTGCGATGCAGTGGGATTCCCTTTCCGGAATACCTACTGCACCGACCTGGACCTGGAGATGGTGACCCCCTCGGGGAGTGAGTGCCGGGAGGTGCGGGCCATGGCGGAGCGAATCATTGCGCTTCCCTCATTGGATTGGGAACCCGACGTCACATCGACCGAGGGGCTCTCCCGGGAGGTGCGGGATGCCTATGCCTCCATAGACGGGATGATAACCGGAGCACTCCCGCAGACAACCCTCGGGTGCTTCCTGGAGCAGGTTGAACCCGTCGGGGGGGAGGAAAAGGCGAAGGCGGTTTCCGACAGTTGCAGGAGGACGGGGCGCCACATTGCCGAGGTGATCTACATCGGCGACAGTATCACCGATGTGGAGGCCTTTCGCCTGGTGCGGGAAGGGGGCGGGATGACCGTGGCCTTCAACGGGAACCGGTATGCCCTGGACAACGCCGAGGTGGCCTGTCTCGCTCACCATGCGGATATTCTGGCCCTCATCTGTCAGGCCTTCTGGGAACGGGGAAGGCCTGGTGTCGAAGGGCTGATAGCGGAGTGGAACTCAGGGTCCTTTTCCATTGACCGGGTGGCATCGGATGGTCTGTTGGGTGATACGTTCGAGAAGAGGGAGCGCCACCATCCCTCATCAATGACATTCATTTCAGACAAAAACCGCCCCTCTCTGATCCGCGAGAGCGAGACGTTCAGGCGGCAGGTGCGGGGCGAGGAGATAGGGAGGCTCGGATAGTGGCTGAGATCAGGTCGTTCAAGGGCATCATATATAATAAGGATACGATCGCGAACCTTTCCCTGGTCATTGCCCCTCCCTATGATGTCATTTCACCCGAGCATCAGGATCATCTCTATGAGCAAAGCCCCCATAACATTGTCCGCATCATCAAGGGGAAGGAATTCCTCGATGACGACGAGTCGGACAATACCTCTATGCGGGCCAATCGATACTTTCAGCAATGGCTCGGGGAGGGCATCCTGCGCGAGGAGCCTGAGGAGGCCATCTATGCGTGCCAGGACGAATACAGGCTTCCCAACGGAACGAAGAATGTGCGCAAGGGATTCCTGGCCCTCTTCAGATTGGAGGATTTCGGTACCGGCACCATTTATCCCCACGAGAGGACATTGGCCGGGCCGAAAGAGGGGCGGTTACGGTTGATGAAGGCATGCTCGGCAAATTTCAGTGCGGTGTTCAGCCTGTATTCGGACCCGGAAAGGCGGGTTGAGCGCATCATGGAGGAGGTCTGCACATCCGCTCCCGATATCGAGATCCTCTCGCAGGAAAGGATCCTGCACCGGGTATGGAAGATCAGCAATCCGGGCCATTGCGACGCGCTTGTAAAGGCCATGGCGGGCCAGCGCATATTCATTGCCGATGGCCATCACCGCTACGAAACCGCGCTGAACTACCGGAGGCTCATGCGGGAAACGCACGGAAGCGCTGGTGATGTCGAGCCCTACGACTATTGCCTGATGTACTTCAGCAATACCGATGACGAAGGACTGAGCATCCTGCCGTATCACCGGATGATCAACAACCTGTCCCCGGATCTTCTGGAAACACTCCCGGAGAGGGCAAAGGAGTGGTATGATGTCAAGCACATTCCCTTCGACGGCATTGCCGTAACCGAGGCCGCCGCCCGGAGGAATCTTACCAGGCTCATGGCGCTCATGGGAGGCAAACGTCCCGCCTTCGGTTACTACACAGGGGGCCGGCGGTACACCCTCTTTGTCCTCAAGCATCACACGGATATTAACGACATCGTCCCCGGAGGGGGATCTCACGCCTGGAAATCACTCGATGTCAACATACTTCACTCGCTCATCTTCGAGAGGATATTGGGAATTTCCCCCGAGGATTTCGAAAAGAAAGGCACCCTTTCCTTTACCCCGGATATGATCAAGGCCATCGATTGCGTGAACATGAAATCCGTGCAGGCGGCGGTGTTTGTCAATCCCACCGGCATTGAGCAGGTCAAGGTGGTCGCCTTGAATGGGGAAAAGATGCCCCAGAAATCGACCTTCTTCTACCCCAAACTCCCTACGGGATTGGTGATGCGAAGGATTTAAGCGCATCAGTGCGCTGCACGGACATATGAGCGGTCAACGCCTGCATTGACCGTGAGATCAGAGATAAACGCAGATAACGCAACCCTGGGATAAAATCAAAGGGCCGGGAATCCAGGATTCCCGGCCTTTTGATTCATCAGGTTTTTAACCCTTATTTCACGTTGACCGTGATCTTCTTCGCCTTCTCATGCTCGGCCTTGGGAAGACTGATCTCCAAGACCCCCTTGCTGTAATTCGCCTCGACCTTGTCGGTCTTGACCTCGGCAGGGAGCATGAACGATCGGGAAAAGGAGCCGTAGCGACGCTCGGTCAAATGGAGGTTCCTCTTCTCCTCCTTTCGTTCCTCCTGTTTCTCCCCCTTGATGGTCAGTATATTGTCAGCCACGGATATATCCACGTCCTTGGGGTCAATGCCGGGCAGTTCCGCCTTCACAATGACCTCCTTGTCGGTCTCCTCTATATCGACCGCAGGGGAACCGAGGAACGCATCGCCCAAGAAGGCCTTCTCCATCGGCAGAACACTTCCGAAGAACCGGTCGAAGATGGAATCTATGTCCGTTCGAAGATCCATCAACGGATGGGCTTCTCTCCAGGGTATCAGTGCCATAGTGTATCCCTCCTTTCCTCAGGGTGCGGAATGCATAATTGTATAAGCATCTACTAATATACCATAAATATAATATTTTTCTTTATGGCTTATCATTTATTGAATGTGTTATTAATGTAATATCATCGGCAGGGATTGTCAAAAATGTCATTAGCCAATGCTATCTGCGCAAAGGTGAAGGGGGGGGCGCCTGTGTGCCTGCGGACGAGCACTACAGCCTGTGGCGAAGCTGAGGAAAAGCACGCCGCCAACCAAACTTTGTTAGAGCGGAGCGGAGCGAAGCTACTATAAAGAGGCTTCTTTTGAAAAGCTGGAAGGCTTGCTTTGTTTTTAGGCCCGAAGGGCGAGTTGAGGCGTGCCCGAAGCAAGCCATACAGGCTGTGTGCAAGGGAGCCGAAACAAAAGGCGCACCCCACTTCAATAACATATTGATTAATAATTCAAAAATCAATCCATGTAGAAGTTGAGCCGCTCGGCCAGGAGTCTGAATGATTTGACAAGGGAGGGGGGCGTATCCTTGGCATGGTTACTGGTGAGAGCGGGGAGGGTATGATGAAGGAAGGAATAGTACAGGTTCTGTATCTGCCACATCTCAATGTCCAGCTTGAGCTTTTCAGCAATATCCAGCAGGGTGTGTACGGCATATATATGATGCTCCTGGTGCGGATGTTCAATCAGTTCTTGCAGGGCGTCTTCAAGGTGCCTTTTGATGCGCTCTTTCACTACGGGCTTGCATAAACCAATGCGCCATATTCTCCCTTGATCAATTATTTCAAGGATCTCTTCTTTATTGTTCCTGCCGCCCATAAGGCTTTCGATTGCCTCCTCGAGATCCATGGATAACGAATAATCCGCGGCGATGAGAAACCCCTGAGGCACGGGGATATCCATGTCCACGAACTGGCCCATGATCGCCTTGTTGTTTTCATAGATGGCACGATAGGTGTCAGCGAATTCCCTTTTAATGTTCTGGCTCAGCAGGTCCCCGATCTTTCTCCGCTCATCGAGAAAAAGGTCTTTCAGGCTGAGAATATGGCATTGGAAGCTGCTGTCCAGGTCCTTTTTGACATTTTCCACCTTTCCCAGATTGAATTTCCAGAAGTGATACTTGGTGAGCTTCAAAAAGCTGTTGGCGAATGTTGAATCCTTCAGATAGGTAAAGAAATGGGGCCCATCCATATGAAGGACGGCGAAATAGGCATTCAGGGATTCCTGGGTGATGGTATGCACTATCCTTACCTTTCCCATTGCCAGGCCCTTTCCGTCCTTGATTCCCTTTTGGAAGTCCTTGACATCGATCTGGAAGCAGTAGATTCGTTGCGCCGGCGCGTAATTCTCAAACAGGGAACTGATGGCGTAATGGCTCAGTACCTTTTTCAAATCGAGCTTGAGCGGGAGAACCTCCCGAAGGTAGATATCCTTGCCCGTCCCTCGTGCATGGACATTGCTCCGTGCCTTGGCAAGTGTCTCCAGAAACGGTGCCTCGATATCCTGTTGAGTGAAATGTCCTGCAAGCTGGATCGCCCGTGATGCATACTTCAGGATCTGCACGGCCTCTAAACCGGAGATGTCGTCGAAAAACCAGCCGCAACTGGTAAACATCAGGTGAGAAAACCGCTGCATTTCCATCAGTTGCAGGACCTCGATCCTTTTGGATTCCTCGATGGAGCGGACCTGGTGGCGGGAAAAGAATTCATTCCTCCGTCCTTCGGAGCGGTCCAGTATGCAATCGATATAATCGACGAGGGTCTCCCAGGGGTCCTTCACATGCTGCCGTGCCTGTTCTTCATAGATATCATCGAGCACGTGTTTCAGTTGCTGGAGGGCCGTGCGGAGCGGTTCCCGCCATTTCTGGTTCCAGTGAGGATGGTGCCCGGAGTGGCATCCGCAATCCCCGCGCCAGCGCTCGATACCATGGCAACAACTCCATGAGGTATTCTCGATGATTTCAACCTGGAACTGGGGGGGGTGGATCTCCAGAAACTGCCCGTAGTTGATCAGCTTTATATTCCGTTTCTCTATGCTGGAGAGCACATAGGCCAACGCCATATCGCCGAATTTGAAATGGTGTCCGTACGATTCGCCATCCGTGGCCACGGAAAGGATGGAGGGCCATATCCGATTTGCACTGAAACCCGACAACAGACGGTTGATAAAGATATCACCGCTGCTGAGCACCTTATCGAATGCGATTGAGTTCGAAATGGGGCCGTCGTAAAAGAAGATGTCGATGAAGCGATCATCGTCCAAAAAGCAGCGGTAGGGGAGCGTGGGATCGATCTTCCCTCCCCTGACGTCCATCCATTCATAGGCATTGATCCTTTTTATTCGGGATGCCTGATGGGGTGCGAGGATGGTGAATCTGATTCCCGCCTCGGCCAGAAGATCAAGGGTCTCCCGGTCGACCGCGGTCTCGGCAAGCCACATCCCTTCAGGGGACCGGCCGAATCTCCTTTGGAAGTCCCTGATTCCCCACTGGATCTGTATCCATTTGTCCCTCGGTTCTGCAAGGGGCATAATGACATGGTTGTATACCTGGGCGATGGCATTGCCGTGCCCGTTTCGCTCCTGTGCGCTCAGGCGGTCTGCTTCGAGGATCGATACATAGACCTTCGGCGCATGGCGCTCCATCCAGGAAAGCAGGGTGGGACCGAAATTGAAGCTCATGAGATGGTAATTATTTGAAATCGCGAGGATCCTGTTCCGATTATCAACAATCCTTGCAGCGGTGTTGGGTGCGTAGCATTCCGCAAGGATCTTTTCATTCCAGTCATGAAAGGGCCTTGCCGAGTCCTGGATTTCCAGCTCGTCCAGCCATGGGTTTTCGCGGGGAGGTTGGTAAAAATGCCCGTGAATACAAAGATATCGTTCCATTTAGCACCCTACTATACTGAATCGGCTATACCCTGTCAACTCCATGTGATGCCGGAAGAGGCACCGATACCGGTCACGACCGCCGGTTCCTATCCCTTTAATCGGCCTTCATCCGCTTCCACCCTTTATTATTGGATGGATTTTATCCCAAATAACGCAATCCATCACAGAACACGGATGGCACTTAGTAGTCTTATATGCCAAACGCATTATCATAAAAGAGTGCCCAACCAAGAATAACACTTTATCAATATCAATACCTTTCTCTGTGCCCTTTGCGTTCCCCGTGGCAGGTCTATAATGCCTCCGCCAGGTTGACAATCCGGGCATTGGTAAGGCCACAAATTGTGTGTTGTGATCCCTGAACCTTGGCGGTTGGATAAAAAAAGGCAGCGGATTTTTCCGCTGCCTTTTCGAATAATCTTATGGAGAGGAGACGTAATTAGTAGGTCCACCAGGGCTTTACATCCAGGAAGAACTCCATGACCGCGTAGCCTCCCCTGATGTCGTAGAACACGATTTCCACCATATAAGACCCGGGAAAGTTCGACTGGAAGGTCCAGATAAAGGAACCGTCCGGTGCACTCCCGCAGGAGCCTATGTTGCATGATGCATACAACTGATCGCCATCGGGATCTTCCACCGCAAAGTTGGGGGTGTGCAGGATGAACTCCTCGCCCGCCTTGATGACCACCGGCTGGGTGGGCCCGCCGAGGATGATGGGCGGATGGTTCAACCACGTGCCTCTGTTCACGGAAAAGATGGTGATCTCGCCGAACCCGAGTGCCCCCCGGGCATCCCGGCAGGTTATCACCGCATCATAGGCGCCCTCGAACTTCGGCACCCAGCCGATCAAACCGCTGCACGGATTGATTATCTGCTCGGTCCAGGGACCGTACTGGTAGCTGGGGAGTCCGTTGATGGTCAAGTTCCAGACCATGCCCTCCATGTCGGTCCTGAAGTTCGCGTTGAGGGGAAACCCCGGGATGTGGGTGGTTGCCGGAGGCTGGCCCATGGAGAAGATGAAGCAATCGGGATCGATGAAGTTGACGATGTATTCACCCAACTCGCCCACGTAGAAGATCTGGTCATCGATATCGAGCTGCACCACGGGGGGATAGTTTTCCATCGGGTAGTTCACCACGCTGATGGGGAAGGTGCGCACGTCGGAGTGAACCCCGTTGGTCACCTCGATGGTCACGATCAGGTCCTCGAAATACATCGGCGTGTAGTCGAGGGCCGCGATGTTCGGCCACACGGTTACCCCTGCATTCCATAGGGCGCCTTCCAGGAGGAAGGTGAGTTCCGGGCGATAGAACGGTTTTCCATAGGCCGCGATTACATCCAGGGCCGCATAGTAGGCGGGGAAATACGTGGGCATCCCGTCATACGGATACACCGGGAGCGGCTGGAGCAGGAATGCCTGGACACCATTGGCGCCGTAGCCCCCGACGGTGGCATTCCATCCCAGGGTACCCTGTGCGATCACGCATTTTGCCATCTCACCGCCCAATCGCATATTGGCATCGGCAAAGATGGGCAGGCTGAGGTCCACCACGAATTGGTCCCTCTTGAACAGTGCGGCGATATTGGGATCGTTTGTTCCGAACAGATTGGGATCCGCGCCCAGATCGGTCCAGTATTTTACGACCGGATCGTCGGGATCATTGGGGTCCTCGACCAGCAGGAAATTTTTGGGATTGAGCATCAGATCGCTGACGTGGTCGCATTCGCTCCTGTGTCCGTCAACATCGTGGGTGGCGATGTTGGCGCCTGCATAGTCCGCAAAGAACAGGAATCGATAGGGCTCGAAGACCTGGGCATAGAGGGGCCCCATTTCGAACAGGTCGGGGTAGTCGAGCATTTCATGACCCGTATCGGACCTGAACATGAGATTGTCCAACCTGAACATCTGGCCGCTCAGGAGAATGGCATTGGCCTGAACCATGTACCAGTCCGATCGTTCGGAGGATTCAATGTCGTCGGACGCATCCACCGCAGCCTTGACCGCATCGGGCAGATTGATCCAGACCACGTGCCATGATCCGTCAAGGAGACCTCGGCCCAGATACACCATCACCTCCATTGATCCTGCAGTGGTGCCGGAGGAATCCCTGAACCCGGTAACCGCTGCCTGATAGCCGTACATCCCTTCGGTGCTGTTCACCGGTCCGATACAGGCGCCGGCGGGGGGCTGCAGAGGCACGAGCCTCACGGTGATATCGTTTGGTATTGACGCACCGGTGTACCCGGTCACGGCAATTTCGAAGATGTCCCACTTTTCAATACCGAGGGGCGCCCTGAACTGGAAGCTCAGCACGGGATCCTTGGTGAGATTGATGAAATTTTCCCCGTCCTGGTCAACGGCACTCGGTGGGCTGTAAAGGCCATGGAGAATCATATGCTTCTCGTAGGGAGTGCCGAGCAGGAACACGGAAGCGGGACGATACACATCAAGCACCCTGCTTCCCTCCTGCAGATCAAGCACGGTGTTGAAGATGGTGGCGTAGCCCATACCGAACCCATAGGTCGGATATGCCGGCTCGGACTGTCTCCAGCCATGGTTGTATGGACTGTCCCAGTATTCGAAGTTGTCGATAAGGATATCCCCTTCTCCCAAAAAGGGATCTTCCCATGTCGGGACCTGTAGTGGTTGGGTAGAGAATGAGGGGAAACTCCACAGCGGCGGGAAACCGAAACCCACCTGGGCCACGGCTGCAGTTTCGACCATCACCATAACCAGGGCCACAACCACACACACAATCAAGGTCTTCTTTACACTCTTCATAGCCATACACCTCACTTTTGGATTATTGTAAGAGCACCCAACTCAAATAGTATGCAGGATCACCGTATGCGTAGGTCGGATAGCTGAAACGTGCATAGGGAATCGGCGTACCCGGCAGCGTTGTATAGGGAAACGTGGTCTGATACGGAGACCCGAAGTACGGATAGGTCTGGATACCGGTGCTGTTATAAACATACGCCGTTTCAGGGGTCAAGAACGGCGAGAAATGACCGAATCCGAGCAGGTATCCGTTGATTGTATTGAAATAACCGTAACCGGTAAAAAAGAGTGGATTTGTATAATAATATGATGTAGGGAATGTCTGGGCCGGAACACCTGATATCAGAAAGCAGGTGACGAGGATCGCCAGGCTGCCTGCCGCGAGCCATACCCTCAAAAACTTGACATTGACCATAACCACTCTCCTTCGGGCCTTTTTACTGAAAAAAGAATCACTTCATATCTTTCATTGTTCCGTACCTGACGTGAATCACCTCCTTGTTTGATTCATCCCTTGTATTGCTGTCGCGTTTATATTTTCATGCCCGATTATGCAACCGGACATGGGGTTTATTTCTTCAACCACCATCCATAAAAAAATTATCATAAAATCACTGGTAAAGTCAAAAATCAGCAGTTTTTTTCATCTATTTCAGATGCACTGTAACATATCGTTATTGTGGTTATTAAAGCAAAAAACATGCCACTATTCGGATTGGGAAAAAATATGGTCAGGGTGATGCAGAACCCGTTTTTATCATCAGGGCATAATTGTTAGACAGATTCGTACATTCCTGTTTTTTTTTAATAGGCGGAAATTATTTTTCACCAGGTATAAATTTTATACATGTGCCTGGTGAAGGCAAAAAAAGAGGGCAGCGGATATCCGCTGCCCTCTGGGTGTTTCCCGGTTAAGGGTATTAGTAGCTCCACCACGGCT
>JBLIRP010000082.1:0-17068 GCA_049472355.1 bacterium
GGTGCAGGGCCAGAAGCTTCCCATATTCTCGGGAAGCGGTCTTCCCCACAACGAGCTTGCCGCCCAGATCGTGCGGCAGGCCACGGTGCCCGGCCACAACGAGCGGTTTGCCATCGTATTTGCCGCCATGGGCATAAAAAACGACGTGGCCCACATGTTCCGCACGAGCTTCGAGGAGAGCGGGGCCATCTCGCGGGTGGTCATGTTCCTGAACCTGGCGAACGACCCCTCCATCGAGCGGCTGGTGACCCCGCGATCGGCCCTCACCGTTGCCGAGTACCTGGCCTTCGAGCAGGGCATGCACGTGCTGGTGATCCTCACGGACATGACCAACTACTGCGAGGCCCTGCGGGAGATCGCCAGTTCCAAGGGGGAGATCCCCAGCCGCAAGGGGTATCCGGGGTATCTGTACAGCGACCTTGCCTCCATCTACGAGCGGGCGGGAAAGATCATCGGGTGTAAGGGCTCCATCACCCAGATCCCCATCCTCACCATGCCGAACGACGACATCACCCACCCCATCCCCGACCTCACCGGGTTCATCACCGAGGGGCAGATCGTGCTGGACCGGGAGCTGAACAAGAAGGGGATCTATCCGCCGATCAATGTGCTGCCCAGCCTTTCCCGGCTCATGAACGACGGCATCGGTGCGGAAAAGACCCGTGAGGACCACGCGAACATATCCAATCAGCTCTATGCGGCGTATTCGTATGTACGGAAGGTGGAAACCCTCGCCTCCATCATAGGGGAAAACGAGCTGTCGGACAAGGACAAACGATACCTGGAGTTCGGCAGGGCCTTCGAGGAGCGATTCATCAAACAGGGCCTCCACGAGGAACGAGGCATTGCAGAAACCCTGGACCTGGCCTGGGAGTTGGTGTCCATCCTGCCCAAGGAGGAGCTGATCCGGGTGAGCGAAAAACAGATCGAGGCGCACTATGGAAACAGGAAAGAAGGATGTGAATGTCTCGACGATTGAACGTCTCCGTCACCAAGAGCAATGTCCTGCGGATAAAGGAGGAGCTGGAGTTCGCCCAGGAGGGGTATGACCTGCTCGAACAAAAGCGTGAGGTCCTGGTGATGGAGGTCATGGGCCTCATTGAGGAGTTTCGGCGTTGCAAGGGAGAGGTTGCGGAATCACTTGGCCGGGCCTATGCACAGCTCCGCACCGCCACCGTGGTGTGTGGCAAAAAGGGAGTGGAGAAGGCGGCCCTGTCCGCGGTCTGCTGCGAAAACATCCGGATCAAGGACCGCAGCATCATGGGCATCGTGGTCCCCATCGTTACCTACAGCCGCTCGGAGAACTGCTGCAACCAGTATGGGTTCCAGGAGACATCCTACTGCCTTGACAAGACCGTGAAGGAGTTTTCCGATTGCATGGACAAGCTCGCCAGGCTCGCCCAGATCGAGATCACCCTCTGGCGGCTTGCCGCTGAGTTGAAAAAGACCCAGCGACGGGCAAATGCACTCCACAGCATCTTCATCCCCGAATACCGCGACACCATCAAATACCTGGAGGATAACCTCGAGGAAAAGGAGCGCGAGGAACTCTTCCAACTCAAACGGGTCAAGAAGAAGGGGTAGGTTGCATCAGAGGCATGGGGACCTTTGCACTACAGTGCAACATACATAGCATAAATAAATCAAAAAAATTTAAAAAATTAACAAAAAAACTGGATTATTGAACTCTTTCATATCCCCCGGTACGTATTTTTAAATCGGATCGATTATAGAATGAACCAACATATTGTAAAATATAAAATTGCCTTTATGATTGATCCCATTGAACATTATATTGCACTGTCGTAGCCGCATTATTTGGTATTTTTGCATTATTAGTACATTATTATTTTCTGTTACGGGAATGCGCACAAGGAACATAAAATGCATTTCATAACGGTAGAGATCAAAATTTTCCGATCAAAAACAAGGACTTTCCTTCATCCATGATTCATACAGGGGGGATTACCATGATCAATCTAATTATAAGTATGCTCTTGATGACATGCCTTGGCATCGTGTGTGTGTATACCTCAAATATTAACATAGTGTAAGAAATCCCAACCCCCTCCTATCTCTCTTCAAACCGAGTGATAGGGGTCTTTGACAGGGCTGCCTGCACGCGGGCGGCCCTGTTTTTTCCATACCATTAATTATTCCGCACAATATTTTATTCCGATACCCTGTCATATGAAGCTTGATTCCTCCCCTTATTTTGAACCCAGTGCGCCCACCGGTGGGCACCCTCGTGAACAATATTCCAGGTCGCTGTTCCTTGTGTCGAGCAATACCGAAAGGCGTGGTACGATTGGAAGATCAAAAGGGCAGGGAATAGGTAATCTTCAACGATTCGATCCCTGGGTTTTTGTTGCTGAAACTCGCATTGGAATAGTGCCCGAATGACACACCAACACGGGAATGATCGTTGAAATGATAGCTGATTTCAAAGGAGGATCTGAATTCGAGGGCATATCCGAGATCGATTGCATTGTGCGTGTCATAGTAACCCCCGCCAAAACTCGGGGTGCAAATCCAGTGTTCACCCAGGGGAACATCCAGAAGGAAGCCCGTTCCCAGGTACACGACATGTCTCGTCCCTTCAACGGTAAACCATGGGGTCAGGGTATAGAAACGACAAGAAGGCCGGTATTCAACCACCAGGTATCCCTCCTGTTTGTCGTCCAGAACGCCGCCGACACCAATGCCGAGGGTTAACAGCGATTCCTCGTTTGCATACGAACATAGGGGAAAAAGAAGGATACAAAGGCACAGCAAGGTAACATATCTCCAGTCCATCCTGGACATTCCCCGTGCCCGACTACCCAATCTCCCCATTCCTGCCCTCAAGCTCCCTTGTGTCATAATTACTATGACAGGGGGTACATTCTATGCGCATCGTGCGTCCTTCCATTGGTAAAACGCCTCCGATCGGTCCCCGGATCAGCGCTCCATTTTGCCCTGTCGTGCAATGCATTCCGCTGAATTGCCGATCGACGTCCCCACAGCACCAACCTCCATCAATTGCGTCTGCATACGTACAAAAGCAAACATCATGCCGGAACAGGCAGGGGATATTTCGAGGTGATTTACAGGGGATTACCGAGCAGGCGGGTACGTAGTGAGGAAGAAATTACACCGTGGTGACGATAAATATTATAGATTTTTTTATTTTAAATTCCGTATTATTCTATATGCTGCTAGTGACCATACGAATGAAGCCTCCCCGCAGCAAGCTGCGGGGT
Organism: bacterium; assembly: GCA_049472355.1. Taxonomy (GTDB): domain Bacteria; phylum SZUA-182; class SZUA-182; order DTGQ01; family JAFGSM01; genus JBLIRM01. Next base: position 3,243 of record JBLIRP010000082.1, read on the forward strand.
TTAAAAAACGAACTTTATTATGTTGACGAAGCAAGCTTCGGAGAATTTAACCCTTAGAGATTAAAAGGAATGCGTGCTGATGCCTCATTCGCCCAGTCCTCCTGCTATCTCCCAGGTTGAAGAGGGTGTTCCCCTTGACACCAAGCGGCTCTCCCAGGCGATCATCGAACTTACCATCGCCCGTAAAAATTTCGTGATATATCCGGCCGGGCATATCCAGACCACCCAGAGTGTTGATCGGGCACATGAGCTTCTCAGCGAGATCCTTGCGATCCTCCCCGAAATAACGGTCGGAGTGGCAAGGGATAACCTTCTCATCGGAAACGACTACCTCAATAAGGGGAATCCGGTGTTCAAGGAATTCAGCCTGGCCTTGAGTCAATACGAAATCGCAGGGCTCACCATATCCAGGGGAATGGACAGGGAGGAGCTCTTTCGTTTTCTTCGAGTCCTCACCAAAAAACCGGAGGACGTGCGAAGTGCGGGGGGCCTGAACAGGATTCTTTCCGAAAAGGGTGTAGCCCATGTAAGGATCAAGAATATCGACTACAGCGGGCTGCACCTCACCGAGGAACAACGGATCACGCGTCCGCGGCCCCTGGAGGCGCAGAATTCAAACGCCCACGTTTGGCGTGATTTCGTGGCAAATCTGCTTGAAAATCGTTTGGCCCCAAACGAACAAGGCTTCTGTTTCCACAAGGAGGATGAAATCGATCCCAGGGAGCTCGCCCGGTTTATCAACGAGAACACATTGGACGCGGATGAGGTTGCAGACTGCTATGATCGAATCATCGCCAGGCATCTGACGGAGCTGAGAGGACGGGGACGAGTGGATGGGGAGGAATCCGAGACCCGGGAGAAATTCGTTACCCTGATCAAGGAGTTGCGCCCGGAGCTCAGGCGCCAGCTTCTCTCAGTGGTTTTCGATCACTACACCAACAAGGGCGCGACAGGGGACCTGCTGAACACGTTCCCCGAGGATCTGGTGCTGGAAATGATTCACCAGGCCAATGACGAGGGAAGGACCATCTCCCCCTCGCTCATGAAGCTCATGTCCAAGCTATCGGCCGCTTCGAACCGAATCCATGAGAATGCCTCAACCGGAGACCCGTCCTCCGAGGTCCCCTGTGAACAAATGAAGGCACTCTTTGAACATGAGAATCATGAGGAATATGTAGAGGCGGAATACGAGTCCATGCTCTCGAATCTTGTCAGGAGGCAGCCGGGGGCACGCACCGTGGAAGGGGAGGGATTCCGCATTGATGAGCACCTCGAATCGCTGAAGGAGGATCATCTGGATTTCCAGATTGCCCGGGCACTCCTCGCATTCATGAATGAAGACATAGAGGAGGAGGAATACGAGGACTTCTCCCGGACCTTGCTCACCAGTGTTGAGGCGCTTTTGCAAAGCGGGAGATTCGAATTCCTCAACGACGTGATCATGACCCTCCTGCGTCACGGCATTGAAAAGCAGCAGAAGCATATCCAGTCCGTGGCGGAACAGTCGCTAAAACACCTCTTGAAGCACCATTTCCTCTCAAAGGCCATCGCCGTCGCCAAAAAATGGGAACACAAGAAGAAGGAGGAGGCGCTCGGCTTCCTCAAAAATTTGGGACCGGTCATCGTGCCCGCGCTCATCGCGCATTACCTGGAAAAGGAGGATAAAGACGAGGAGGATATCATTCTCACCCTTCTCGGCCATTTCAAAGATACAACACTGAGCGAAGCGAAAAGGCTCATGCAGCAAACGGATCATCTCACCAAGAAGGGTCTTGCACTCCTCATCAACCGAATGGGAGAATACGCGGATGTTCCCCTGCTGAAGCAGATGCTGGAGCATCCCGACGAAGATGTCAGCATGGAGGCCCTGGATGCACTCCTTCGCCTGAAGGACCCATGGGCAGTAATTGTGCTTCGAAAGCGGCTCAACGCCAAAAAACCGGAGACCTTTGCCCGTGCCGTCTCCCTTGCCGGAAAATACCATGTATCCGAGGCCGTTGATGACCTGATCAACGGGATAAAACAGATCACCTTGTTCAAAGCGGATCATGCAATGAACGAGATCATCGTCGAGGCGCTCGGCCGGATTGGAAATCCCCGTGCCATACCGGTTCTGGAGAAACTGTGCAAGGGTTCCTGGCCCTTCGGTGCAAAAGGGACCGCGCGGATAAAACACGTGGTTTTCGCATCCCTCGAACGCTATCCCCGCGAGAGCGTCAGGGGCCTCATTGCAATTGGCGGACGATCAAAGGACGAAAGAATAAAAGAGGCCTGCAGGAAGCTGTTGAAGGTTGGGTAAAGAATGGGTAACAAAATGGGTACTACAGAGCAAACGCTCATGCCGCTTGAGCGGCGCCACGAAGGATGAGAATATAATATTTTCAGATGAATACAGGATATTTTCGTAACAAATATTACAAAATGGTTAACAAAACGGGTACCGTATAACATATATTATTTATAGAGACGTTACAGGGGGGGGGAAATGCAGGACAAGGACTGCCGCCATGATCTTTTTCAGGTGATCATTCAATTAACCGCGGCAATTACCAATATCCACCTTTACGGCCCCAGCCATCCGCAGGTAAGCCAGTGTATCGAAACGGCGTACGGGAGGCTGGCCGAACCGCTCCGGAACAGGTCCGAGGTTACCCTTTTCATCGTTGGGGATGACATTGTTGCGGACAACAGGCCGCTTCCCTCCGGAGGTCATTTCACAACCAAGTTCATCACCCTGTTGCGGGGCGCCGGCATAGAACGGCTGACCTTCCTGCCGGGACTCCAGAAGGACGATCTCGATCGACTGATCCGGGACCTTGCCTCGCCGGGGACCGCTCCCCTATGCACGGGCCCCCGAATAAAACTGGGGAAGGTGGAGCTCAGAATCGCCGGGAAGGGTTCCGAATGGGCAGGCACAACGGAGCCCGAATCCGAGGCCCTGCGGGCGGCAGCCGGGCTGCAGGGGACCCACCTTGATCATGTTAAGGAGCTCTACCGCATGGCGAAACGTCGCGGAAAGATCAATATCCTGGGCATCGAGGACGTCATCAACTCCTTCATGGAATGCTTCAGGCAGGGAATCAACCCGTTTCGCCTGCTAACCTCCCTGAAGTCCTCGGATGAGTATACCTTCACCCATGTGGTCAATGTCTGCATCCTGACCATGGCACAGGCGGAGGTCCTGGGCTTTGGCGACGAGCATCTCTATCGGATAGGGATCGCCGCGGCCCTCCATGATGTGGGAAAGCTCTTCATACCCGAGGAAATCCTGAACAAACCGGGTACCCTCACCCAGGAGGAAAGGGCGGTGGTGGAAACGCATTCCCTCAGGGGAGCCCGGTATATCATGTCACTCGACAAGATCCCCAAGCTTGCCGTACTGGGAGCACTCGAGCACCACATAAAATACGACGGCACCGGGTACCCGAAGATCACCCGGCAGTGGACGCCGAACATCATAAGCCAGCTCATCGCCATTTCCGATGTCTACGATGCGCTGCGAAGCAAACGCTCCTACAGCGATCCGAAGCCCCAGGAGGTGATCGTGAAAATCCTGCAGGATGAAAAGGGGAGGTCGTTCAATCCCCATCTCGTGGAAAGCTTCTTGAAGATGATCACCATCTGAGCGGAATCGGGGCCCGGGGTTCGAATGATCCTCGATCGGGCATGGCAGTGATCGTTGGCTTCATCCGACCGGTCTTCGCGCCCCCGGTCAACCACCCGGCCTATCCTCGATTTTCACTATCGCCGAACCGCATGCCTTCATCCAGGCGTTGCCCGATCGCCCGAACCGTTTCCAGGGTCATGTCCACGGCCTCCCCGGTCACCTGGTAGCCTGCAATGCAGGCCCGAAGGACCCGCATACCTCGTATATCGGTGCCGGACACAAGGGCCCGGCACCCGTCGGCCATTTCATTCTCGATGGCCCTGTTGAGGTCGTTGAGATAGGAGAGCCGGTCGTGATTCCGCTCATGGGTGCCGGGCGGGACATAGCGGAAGCAGCAGGTGCTGAGCACCGGCTCGCTCACCAGTTCGAAATCGTCCGCCTTGGCGATGCGGGCGGCCATGTGGCGGGCAAGGGCCATATGTCCGGCAATCATTCGCGCATAGCGGTCCGCACCATACTGCTTCAGGGCCACCCACACCTTGAGGGCGCGGTCGGTGCGGCTCAGCTCGAATCCGTATTCGTATTGATCGTGGGCCTCACCCATCTGGCTGCGCATGTACGGGGGCAGGAGCCCGAAGGTGTCCCTGAGACCGGACCATGTCTTGGCCAGGATGCACCCGGCCTCGAAGGGGGTATTGAGCCACTTGTGCGGATCCACGCACAGGGAATCGCCACGCTCGATCCCCGCGAAAAGGTGCCGAGCCTCGGGATTGAGGGCGGCCGGCGCACCGTAGCTTCCGTCGATGTGAAACCAGAGCTTGTACCGATGGGCAATGTCGGCCAGCGCATTCAGGTCGTCCACGGCTCCGGTGTTGATGGTGCCTGCCTGGCCCACCAGGCAGAAGGGCCTGAATCCCGATTCCAGGTCATTCTGTATGGCATCCTCGAGGAGGTCCGTGCGCACCCGGAAACCGGCATCCGTGGGGACCTTGCGCAACGACTCCCTGCCCAACCCCATAAGCTCCACGGACCGGTCAAAACATGAATGCGCCTCCTCGGACGTATACACCGTCAAGGGCTCTCGGCCTGCACACCCCTTCGCGCGGATATTCCACCCCGCACACCTCACCCGCGCCATGGCCAGCCCCACCAGGTTCGCCCACGAGCCGCCGGAGGTTATGTATCCGGCGGCATTCGAAGAAAACCCGGTCATCTCTCCGAGCCACCGGGCCACGGTGATCTCCACCTGGCAACTGGCGGGCTGGTTCCGCCAGGTGGTGGGGCGGACCTTGATGGCGCCGACCAGGGCCTCGATAAGACCGGAAAGGGGCAGCGAGCCGGTGAGCACATTGGCCATGAGACAGGGATGATTGTGGTTGCCCGAGGCAGGGAGAAATTCCAGCTCGATGATGCGGAGTATCTCTTCGGGGTCCATTCCCCTGCGGGGGAGCGGGCCCCCGAGGATCGATTCCAGTCTTTCGGGTGATTGAAGGGGAGGGAAGGGCGGGCGCCGCGCGGGATCGGCAAGGTCCCTGACGATGATGTCCACGATCCTGTACCCCAGGGCGCGGATATATTCCGGATCAAGTCCCATGTCGCTCTGTTTCCCGTCGAACTCCCTGTTCATGCATACAGATTACCCTTCCTTTCCCCAAAAAGCAAGCATTTACTATATGTTTCACGGGGAGCCTTCAGAGGGACCGAACCCTCATCAATCGGGCCGGGGATGCCTCACCGTTCGGTACGGTTTCGACGTGGACCGAGGGTTGTGCGTGCGGATCAATGCTTGCAGCGGGGATGGTCTGATGTCAAATAATGATACCGTTATGACACATTATGACTTTATGAATGTTTAATTATAAGACCATTCCATTGTATCACGCATAGTTTCATTCAATTAAGCTCAAGTAATTCAACAAAATAGTATCATCACACATGCAAGGCACGGCTATTGCTTTATAGTGGATTGATGATTGAATGAAGATAGAAACAGTACTGTGTCATTTATGATAAAGAGTAAACAACCTAAACAACGGAGAACGTTATGACATTAAAATAGTACTTCAGTACATATTAATTCTCATTTTTTATTTAAACAAAATTTTTAAAAGGAGTTAAAAATGAAACGCATTACACACATAGTACTGATCGTATTCTTTGTTGTCATAGCATTGTCATTATCAACTTTGGCCCAGGGTCAGGATGGATGCACAAGACCTCTGATTGCAGGCAAGGAGAATTTGATTCCCGAAGATTATACCGGGGATGTTGAAGACTATCCCGGAGCCGGAAGCGTTTCAGCAGATTTATCTGAAGACGGAAATACGTTGACTGTCGTATTTACAACACAGGAGGGATGGGAACTGCTGGAAACGCATCTGTATGTCGGCAACAATGAACCGGACAAGAGCGCACCGGGCAGGTTCCCGTATAAACATGATCCTGTGGAAAACCCTGATACGGACACATACGAAATCAGTCTAATTGAAAGTGGAATCAGTCTGGATGGTTCTATATTCTTTGCTGCGCATGCCGCCATGCAATTCACAAATTCTGATGGTGAAATTGTTGAGGAAACGGCATGGGCATACGGGAAAAAGATTCCCGACAGAAGCAGGAACTGGGCAATGTATTTCGAATGCACCAGCGCCACAGGTCAGAACTGAGAAGGCGAACAGCAGAACTAATCCCGTTTAACATAGACGGAGGGCCCCTCTGAGCACAGCAACAGCAGCAGAGGGGCCTTCCATAGAATGGCGCGGCAACCCCGGATGGCATGCCGCATAAAGCAGTACACATACGAGAGGAGCATCACGATGAAAAGACATATCCCTGAAGTGCTGCTTGTCGTTGCAGTGCTGGTCTTTCTGATGGGTAATGCCTTCGCAAAGGACATCAATCCCAATGGGTATCCCTCCGGGCCGCATTACAATCTTAATATCATAGGGAAAAAGGCCGGGTTCACCTGTCCCGAGCCGGAGACCGATCCCATGACCGGAAACCCTGCTTACGGCAATGTAATATTCATCCCCGAGGATGGAGAGGGGATTGAGATCTTCATGGAATCCGGAAAGGGAAAGAAGGCGGAGGCGATTACCAGTCTCCAGGTCGTTGATCCGTGCGCCGGGTTTGACGGTGACGGGGCGATCGTGCAACTGCCCAAAAACGAGGCAGGGTATCGCGTGTACGCACGGGCCCTGGGCAAACCGACGAATTCCCCCACCATTGTGACCAGTCCTGCATTGATCGCGGTTGAGGATGAAATCGGCAGTGATCTCATATATCTCGGATTGGTGAGCGAAGGTGGATTCACAACGCCGTCCGCATCCTTTACCCGCAATAAGGGAAAATCAAAGGCAACAGACATCACCGGCCTCTTCGAATGGTCGGGAACCGTGTGCTACCTTTCCGCACCCGATGGCGCGTATGCCTACACGGAAGAGCGTTGCTGTATTGATTATGATGGCGACGGCACATACGACGAGTGCACGAGCCTCGTCGATGATCCGATAACAGGTGAGCCATCCTGCCCGGACGAATATACGGCGGTTACCCTCTATTGCTCGGAATATGAGGATGAGTGGGTCTTCAATATCGGCGCCTTTGTCACCTATCTCTGGCATACCGACAACAAAGGAGTCAAGCTGCTTCAGGTTCGATTTTATCCGAATTGACGCATACAAACAACCCCCGCACCATCCTGTTCACGCCACCCCGCCGCTTGGTGGGGTGGCGTAGTCATTTCGGGCGCAGGCATTGGATAACCTACCCCACCGCAAGCAGCGGGGTATTGATGCGGGGAATTAAACCCGCAGAGATTAAATCCGAACATCACCTTATGAAAACCGGAGGCATTGGTCTCAGGCAAGTTTTCGGAATTCCTCGTCGACCTCCACCTCGTCGACCTCAACGTGGGGCATGTAGTAGTCAAGGGGAGGGAAGGAATCGAGGCTCTTGGTGATGGCGGCGTCCAGAAAGGAGTCCACCCACCAGAAGATGTCGTATTTCTGGATCCTACGCCTGAGCTTGCGCATGCGGGCCCTTCGCTCATCCTTGCTCATAACGAAGCCCTGGTAAATGGCGTCGGCAACACCTTCCATGTCGTAGGGGTTGACCAGGATGGCGTTACGATAGAGCTGTGGTGCGGCACCGGCGAATTCACTCAGGATGAGGACACTGTTCTCGTCGAGGCTGCATGCGCAGTATTCCTTCGAGACCAGGTTCATGCCGTCCTTGAGCGGGGTAATCAGTGCAATCTCCGCAGTCCGGTAATACGCGAGCAATTCCCTCCGGTTCAGGCTGCGATGCAGGTAGTAGATGGGCACCCAGCCCTTCTGGGTGAACTGGCCGTTGATCTGTCCGACAAGACGCTCTATCTCCCGCTTGATGTCCACATAGTCGTGAATGCTCGCCCTGCTCGGCACCACCACCTGGACAAGGGTCACGTTCCCCCGAAGCTCCGGATAGCGCTCCAGGGCATTGCCAAACGCCTTGAGCCGCAGGGGGATGCCCTTGGTATAGTCCAGCCGGTCAATGCCGAGGATGATCTGCCGGTTGGGGAGATTCTCGTGAAGGTACCAGGCCTCGTCGGCCACCTCCTTGCTCGCCGCCTGTGTCTTGAATGCCTCGTAATCGATGCTGATAGGGAAATTGCCGATCCTGAGTTCCTTCTCCGGGGTGACGATCTTCGACACCTGCCCTCGTCCCTCCACCCGCACCCCCCTGACCAGGGCGCGGAGGCACTGGATGAAGTTGCACCGGTCCCGCATGGTCTGGAACCCGATCAGGTCGAATTCGAGCAGGCCCCTCAGGATCTGAAATCTCCAGGGGAGCTTCAGGAAGATGTCAAGCTGGGGGAAGGGTATATGCAGGAAAAAGCCGGTCCTGTTGGTTATCCCCAGGTTGCGCAACTCCTTGGCAACCAGCATGAGGTGATAGTCGTGGACCCAGATATAATCATCCTTGCGCGCATTTCTGCTGATAACCTTGGCGAACTTGGCGTTGACCCGCTGATAGGCCCACCAGAACTCGGGATTGAAATCGCACCGGGAGAGAAGGTCGTGGAAAAGCGGCCAGATGATCTCGTTTGAAAAACCGTAGTAGTAAAGCTTGATGTCCTCTTCCTTCAGGACAACCGGCTTTATGGTGTATCCGATCTGCTTCATCCCCTGGTCCGAAGGCTCCAGAAAATCGGCCCTCCCCACCTTTCCGGTCCATCCGATCCATAGTCCCCCCCTGTTTCTCAGCACAGGGGCAAGCGCCGTTACCAGTCCTCCGGAGCCCCGCTTGATCAGCCAGGCGCCGTCAGGCCCCCTGGTTATGACGATCGGGAGGCGATTGGACACAACCACCAGGCGTTGTTTCTCCGGACCATCCTCATTGTGTATTGATGGTGACATCGACCCACCCCCTCACGAAGGTTCAATCCTCTCTTTTACATTATACACCAGGGCGACGATAAGGGTAAGGTATTCCCGCAGGCAGATCCGCCGCCCCCCATCCCCGGCTGGATGCCGTTCCTCGAGCCGATCTTTACCTTCTGCCCGAGATCTGATATATGTCTTGTGGCGAAATCGCTCAGATGGAATGTCATTGATTCACCCCTCAAAAAATCCGGGAGCCAATGGCCTTGAGCCGAAGGGGCGCGGGCGTCATCGCCATGGTCGATATTATATTAATATTTACAACATCATAACCCATTGAACGAACGAGGTCAACCGATTCCGCGAACATCAGGTGATTCCAATTTGGATATTGCATTGTTGCGGACGGATATCTATTGTATCTACCCAGGTTCAAGGAATGAAGGTTCAAAATCAGAATTGCCGATGAACGTCCTTGCGATGGATGAACAGGCTGCAAGGCTGAACAATTCTTCGGAAAAACACATAATACCACTTGGAGGTATTGAGGCAAAGGAGTTAACGCATGAATAATCAGACCGTTCCCCATGATTCGGGCCCGAAAATCTACAACCTTTTTCCGCGCCTGGCCGGTACGGTGGATCACTGGTATCCCCACATCGAGCGGGCATCGGACATGGGCTTCAACTGGCTGTACATCAATCCCTTTCACCCTACGGGAAGCTCCGGCAGCCTCTATGCCATTGTGGATCACTTCGGGTTCAATCCCCTCTTCTTCGGTCCGGTAAATCACGACAATCCCGAAAAGGAGCTGCGAAAATTTCTTGATGAGGCCCATCGCCTCGGTCTCAGGGTCATGGCGGACCTGGTGATCAATCACACCGCTAAGCAATCACCGCTGGTAAAGGAACACCCGGACTGGTACAAGAGGGATGAAGAGGGCCACCTCATTCATCCGGGTGCCATGCACAAGGGGAAGATGGTCTACTGGAGGGACCTCGCCGAGATCGACAACCTCGAATCACCCGACCGTGACGCCCTCTGGAACTATTGGCTCTCCGTATCCAGGCACTACCTCGATCTGGGCTTTTCAGGATTCAGGTGCGATGCCGCATATCAGGTGCCCAAGGACCTGTGGCGCTTTCTCATCCAGGCGTTGAAGGCCAAGTCCGCCGGGGTGACATTCTTTGCCGAAACCCTGGGGTGCTCGGTCGATCAGACCCTTGACGTGGCCCGATCCGGGTTCGAGTACATCTTCAACAGCTTCAAGTGGTGGGACTACCAGGAGCCCTGGTTTGTCGATCAGCACCGGCGCACCCGGCCCGTGGTTCCCTCGGTGAGCTTTCCCGAGTCCCACGACACCGCCAGGCTGGCCGCCGAGTTAAAGGACAATCTTCCTCAGATCAAGCAGCGCTACCTTCTTTCCGCCCTCATCACCAAGGGGGTGATGATCCCCATCGGTTTTGAATTCGGGTTCCACACCCGGCTGAACGTAAAGACCACTACGGCAGAGGATTGGGAGCCGGTGAGGATCGACCTTGTAGAGTTCATCAGGCAGGTCAACCGGTTAAAGGACACCCACGGAATCTTTATGAGCGAAACCCCGCTTCGAATGATCCCGCACCCGAACAAGAATATAAGCCTGCTCCTCAAGACGATCGAGGGGCAAGAGCACTGCCTCCTGCTGATCAACAAGAGCAAGGGACAAAAGGCGCGCCTCGAGATCGACCTCGCCGACGTATTCCCCGAACCGATCGGCGGCATCCGTGACCTCTCCCCGGAAAGGCCCCTCAAGAAGGTGCCCCACGTGCTCGACATAACCCTCTCCCCGTCCGAGGTCAAGGTCCTCCATCACACACGGTAAAAGATTCATGTGCATGGGCTTCCATGTCTTTGATATACACCGAGGTCACGGCATTCCGCCATGCATGCTGGGTGAGCGGCTTGCTTTTAGCTCTTCGGGCAATCCCATGGGCGTTAATTCCCCGAGGCTTGATTCGTCAAAGTAATAGGTTTTGTTTTAGGTATCCCGCCGCAAGCGGCGGGGGTGTTTATGCGCGCGCCCTGGGAGGAGAAAGAAGTTCCACCGCCGTGTCGAGCTGCTCGTGGCTGCCGAACATGATCAGGATGTCCTCGGCATTGATCTCCATGGTGGCAGCAGGATTGGTGATGGAACGATCGGCGCGGATGATCCCCATGACGGTCACCCCGGTCCTGGAGCGCAGTTGCAGATCAGCCAGGGTCTTCCCCACCGCCGGGGAATCCGGGGTAACCAGGAAGGTCTCCGTGATGCTCATGGCGATGATTCGCTGGATGCTCTCGAACCGTTCATCGGGAAGGCTCGACCCGCGAAGCATGCTGTAGCCCGCATCCCGTATGGTGTTGACATGCAGGTTGATGATGTTTCTGGGCACACGGTATTGATGCAGCACGTGGGAAAAGATCTCCACCGAGGTCTCGAACTCCTCGGGTATCACCTGGTCCGCCCCGATACGATACAGTTCCTCCACCTCAGCAACAAACCTGGTGCGGGCAATGATATAGATTGAGGGGTTCATCCTTCGGATTTGCCAGACGATCCTCCTGGTGGCTGAGGGATCGGAGATGGCGACCACGGCGATCTTCGCGCAATCGATGGCAAGCCGGCTCAGGATCTGCCTTCGAGTGGCATCGCCGAACACGATCGGCTGCCCCTGCTCCTTGCCCTGGCGCACGTTTACCGCGTTGAGATCAACGATCTGATAGGGAATGCCGGTCTCCTTGAGCACCCGTGCAAGGTTCCTCCCGTTGAGTCCATACCCGATGACCAGGGTATGTCCCTTCATGGAGCAGGAAAACCCCTCCTCGTGGACCTTTCGGGGGAACCTCCGCGCAAGAAGGCCCTGTATGGCCAAGGCCAGGCCCGGTGCGTAATGGATCAAGAGCGGGCTCACCAGCATGCTCAGGATGGAGGAGTCGAGAAAGTACTGGTAGAGCGTGGTGCTCATGAGACCGTAGCGAATTCCCGCCTGGGCCAGGATGAAGGAGAATTCCCCGATCTGAGACAGCCCCAGGCCCACGATGAGGGCGATACGCAGGTTTCTGCGCACCATCAGCACCACCAGGAAGAGGATCACCGCCTTGAGCGCGATGATGATTGCAGCCAGGCTCAACACCTTCCAGAGGTTCCGGTAGACAAAGGCGAGGTCAAGGAGCATGCCGATGGAGATGAAGAAGAGTCCGGTGAAGCTGTCCGTCATGGGGATGATCTCGGAGATCGCCTGGGAGCTGTATTCGGATTCCGAGAGGATGAGGCCGGCCAAAAAGGCGCCGAGCGCCAGTGATGCGCCTATCTTGGAGGTGAGCCAGGCAGTGCCCAGGCACAGGAGGATAATGGTGAGGGTAAAGGACTCCCGGATGCGGATCGCCACTATCCGTTCCATGATCCAGGGGAAGAGGAGCCTGGCCGTCAGGATGATGGCGCCGATCGCCAGGATGGACTTCACAATGACCATGACAACGGAAAGCGGCCCCTTTTCCGTATTCATCCCCAGCAGCGGTACAAGGAGCATCATCGGTACGATGCACAGGTCCTGAAACAGAAGCACCCCCACCGCCGCATTTCCGTACAGGGCATTCACCTCGCCCCGGTCGGCATACAGCTTCATGACGATGGCGGTGCTGCTGAGGGAGGCCAGAAATCCGAAAAAAACCGCCCGGTTGACCCGGAAGCCGAGGGAGAGGGCAATACCTGCCACCACCGCGGTGGTGCAGAGGATCTGAAGCCCCCCTTCGAGGAGAAGGTACTTCTTGAGGCGGACAAGACGGCTCAGGGAGAACTCCAGCCCTATGGTAAACAGGAGAAGGACCACCCCTATCTCGGCCATGATCTCGATCTGGTGCGGCTCCCGAATCAACCGGAAGGAGGAGGGGCCGATGATCATTCCCGCGATGAGGAAGCTGACGATCGAGGGAATACGGAACCGGTGGGCCACATAGATGGTGCCGAGCGCCACCGCCATGGTGATGACGAGATCGGTGAGTATGCCTATCTCAGGTGAGACCGCTGCCGGTGCCATAACGGATCGATTCTATCCCAGGCCGGCATGGTTCCGCAAGCCGGCCGATCAACCCGCGGCAAATTCTCATCATTGACCTTCACGCAAGGGGCCTGGGCAGAGATAGTTACTCCACCCTGCCCACAATGACGTACTATCAAATTTCGGAGTGCCGATTAACCCCTGATATTTTACCGATAATAAGGTGACCGGTTGTGTATCAACGCGTTCCATTCATTCACCCCAAGGGGAAAGGATAACGGTATGCTAAACGATCGATGGAAACGGATACTGCGCCGCGAGTTAATTGTCTTCCTGGTGTGCCTGGGAATCGGTCTGGCCCTTGCCATTATGGGCAGGATCATCGGCGGGCAACGAAACAGCGGTGACATGTTCTACCTGGGACTCATCTTCTTCTTCGCCCTCTTATACTTCTTTGTCCAGTCGGTACGGGCCATCGGGTGGTCTATCCTGAATCTGATGAGGCATTAATCAGCCTCGCATCGCCTGAGTATGTCCCAGTAGGCGCCCCGCAGCCCCCTTCCGATCGCCGCAACGAGGACCTCGTTGGCGTTGTAGTTATAGTTCCGATCCGGGCGTGAAGGATCGAAGAAGAGGAAGCGGCGATCGTCCCCGATGAGCGAATCAAGAAGCTCAAAGAGAAAGGGGGCCACACCAGGCTCGATATAAAAGAGGGGATCGAGCAGGGAATCACCCCCGATATACCCGTCGTCTCCATCTTTCCGGTCCAACAGGCGTTCAAGCCCCGTTTCCGGATACACCCTCACCCCGGCGGCAATGCCGATGCGGTCCGCCCCC